>CALELC010000298.1 GCA_937904535.1 uncultured Planctomycetaceae bacterium | reverse complement strand
GATATCGATACCGATCCAGCGGAGCTCGACGCCCCGCAGACCGACGCCAGCGGCCCGGCCCCCAGCGCTGCGCCGGCTTCAGCCGGTCCTCGAAATGTTTTTTGGGGAGCGTCACAGCGGCAGGTCGCAGACGACCAGGCAACCGACAGCGAATTGCCGCCACCTCGACAGTCGCTCGAAGAGCCCTGGAGCCTGGAAAATCAGCTGCTCAGCGAAGAGCTATTTCTGCACCGTTTGCGACAACAAGCGGTGCCGCAGGACTGGGAATTGCTCGACGACTCGTCGCTGCAGGCAGAAGCCTGGGGCAGCGGGGTGGAACTCGGCGAGACCGGCCCCTCGATTCTCAGCGGCCCCGGGATCGGCGCGCTCACCGACCGACGAGTCAGCCGAGAACGCTGGCTGCCTCGTCCCGGCGTCTGGGCGCGACGAGGGATCGATCGCATCCGTGCGACGCGCCAACGTGTCGACGCTGGCCTCGGTTCTCTGCTGGTCGCCCATGCACCGGTGATGCTCGACACCACCCAGCCACTGAACCAGATTCGGCTGCGCGGTGATTTCGGCTATGGCATTGCCCATCCCGACCGCAGCGAATATTTCTGGGCGTCCCCTATTCGTGGACCCGGTTATGTCGGCGACATCGACTACCAAGAGTTCGCGTTCATGTTTGAAGTCGGCGGCGAGGCCTTTTCGCTGCAAACCGAACTCCCGGTGCGCGGCTATGATCCTGAGTTTGGCGGCGGCCATACGGCGATGGGCGACATTCGGATCACCCAAAAGCTGCGGCTGCTCGATGGCGAAGATGTGCAAATCACCCAGATGCTGCGAGTCCACACGCCCTCGGGCAACGCGAAACTAGGGGCCGGGACCGGGCACGTGTCGCTTGAACCGGGCGCGCTATTTCGCTACCGGTATACCGACTGGACCTATCTGCATGCGGAGCTGAAATACCGGTTTCCGATCGGTGGCGATCCATTCGTTTCCGGCGACGTGCTCAGCTATGGGTTTGGGCTCAGCAGCGTCTGGTATGAGACGCTCACGACGGCCGTGATGCCCACCTTGGAACTGACCAGCATCAACTTCCTGGACGGGCGAAAAACCGATTTCTTCGGGCCGGTCCCGGTTGATGGTGAGTCTTCCTATGCGCTGCATCCGGGCGTTCGCTTGGCCTGGGATCCTGGCGGCGACCTGGGAACGATGGAACTGGGATTTGGGCCGGCTGTGGCATTTTCACGCGACCGCTTCTATGACTCGATGTTTCGACTTGAGCTCCGTTTGTGTCGCTGAAGAAATCTAGCTAGGCTGATGCTGCTGTCAGGTTCGGCCGATGAACAGCCTTAGGTTCTAAGCTATCGGTCTCGACGCCCGTAAGCGTCGCGGCATCGTTCTCGCACATTGCCCGGTTCCTATGCCCACGATCGATATCGAATCGCTCGCCACGCCCGTCAATTCCGAGCAGCCTGCGGGTGAGGATCTGGAGTACGATCCGCTGTTCATCGAAATGGAGCAGGCCGCGGTGGGCAAGCCGGAACAGCAGATGGGCAATGCCACCATCGAGGCTGAAGAGCCCGACTGGTGGCTGGTCCAGCGGAATGCGCTGGAACTTTTGGAGCGTTCCAAGGATCTGCGGATCTGCGCTTACTTATGCGAAGCAGCACTGCAGAACGAGGGTCTCGAGGCCCTCAGCGAGGCTTTGCAACTGACCGCGCTCATCACCCAAGACCTGTGGGACACGCTGCACCCGCAACTGGATGAAGACGACGACAATGATCCAACGGCAAGAGTCAATGCGGTGATGGCGTTGACATCGCCGCGACGACTGCTGCGCCCACTCGAACTCGCGCCGCTGATCTCGGTGCCGATGCTCGGTTCGCTCTGCTGGGACGAAGTCAGACCGGCCGGCGGCGACGCCGAGCAGCGCCAGCTCAGCGACGAAATGCACGCGATCATCCAGCACTGCGATCTTGATCAGCTCGCCTCTCGGCGGGCTGCCGTGCAGCGGGCGTTGCAAGCCTGCCAAGAGCTGGAAACGTTTATCACCTCTCAGGTCGGCGCCTCGCGAGCGCCGAATCTGGAGCCGCTGCGAACGCTGCTCAAACGCATCGAGGCCCAGTTGAACAGTTGGTGGGCCGAGCGCGATGGTGATCAAATCACCTCAGACGCCAGCGATGCGTCACAGGACGAGGAAGACGACGATGACCAGCCGACCAGCGAGCGTTCCATGACCACCTCGGCCCTCTCGCTGCAAGGCAATGGCAAAGGGCCTGCTGCTCCGCGAGGTGTTGGTAAGATCGCAACGCGGCAAGAAGCGATCGCTGCGATCGATCAGATCCTCGCTTATTACCGTGAACATGAACCCTCTAGCCCGCTACCGCTGCTGTTGCAGCGTGCGCGGCGGTTGGCAACCAAATCGTTCCTTGAGATTTTGCAGGACTTGGCTCCCGAAGGCCTGGGACGCGCTCAGGAGCTTGCCGGTTTAAATTCGCATCAGGTCACCGATTCGTCTCGTGACGCCGTGGCGCCGGAGCCCAGCACGGCCGTCTCAGCCGCTCCCGCCCCTGCCAGCAGCAGTGATGACGATGACGATGATTTTTTTAGCTGATTCCGTCGCGCGGGCCGCCCGCTGCAACTGAATCATCGATAACCCTCTCTGTTCCTTCATGCCCTCGGAGCTTCCATCGTGGCTAAAGCCAGCGCCCAAAAATTCATCGCTCGCAATCGAGCTCCCCGCGTTCAAATCGAGTATGACGTTGAAGTCTACGGCGCGCAAAAGAAGGTGCAGTTGCCGTTCGTGATGGGCGTGCTCTCGGACCTGTCAGGCCAGCCTGCCGAAAAATTGGCCCCGGTCAGCGATCGCAAGTTTTTGGAAATCGACGTCGACAACTTCGACGATCGCATGAAGGCGATGAAGCCGCGGGTCGCCTTCCGCGTCCCCAACACGCTCACCGGCGAAGGCAACTTGAGTGTGGACATCACGTTTGAATCGATGGACGACTTTTCGCCCGGCGCGATCGCCCGCAAGGTGGAGCCGCTGCGCAAACTCCTGCAAACGCGCACCGAACTGGCCAACTTGATGACCTACATGGACGGCAAGTCGGGAGCCGAGGAGTTGATCGCGCGGGTCATCAACGACCCGGAACTGCTCAAATCGCTGGCGTCGGCGCCGAAACCGGCAGACGACGACAACGGCCAAGCGTAAACCTACTCACCTCTTGCCGGCAACTTGGTTGCCATTCTCAGCCGATCACTTAGGAACTTTCCCCATGTCATCTGACGCTTCTCAAGAGCGCGCTCCAGCGGTCGCCAGCGAAACGACGACGACCAGCGACTTTGACGCACTGCTGCGCAAAGAATTCCGGCCCAAGTCCGATGAAACCAGCCAAGCGATCCACAACGCGGTGCAAACCTTGGCCAGCAGCGTGCTGGAAGGGGCCGCCGTGGTCTCGGGCGATGCACTCGCTTCGATCGAAGGAATCATCGCCGAAATCGACCGCAAGTTGACCGAACAGATCAACGAAATCCTGCACCACGAGCAATTCCAACAGCTCGAGAGCGCCTGGCGCGGCCTGCATTACCTGGTCACCAATACCGAGACCAGCGAGATGTTGAAGATTCGCGTGTTCAACATCTCCAAGAACGAGCTCGGCAAAACGCTCAAGAAGTACAAGGGCACGGCTTGGGACCAGAGCCCGATTTTCAAAAAGGTGTACGAGGAAGAGTTCGGACAGTTCGGCGGCCAGCCTTACGGCTGCCTGGTCGGCGATTATCACTTCGACCACAGCCCACCGGATGTCGCGTTGCTGTCGGAAATGCAGCAGATTGCGGCGGCGGCCCACGCTCCGTTTATCACCGGAGTGGCACCGGAAACAATGCAGTTTGATTCTTGGCAAGAACTGAGCAACCCACGCGATCTGACCAAAATCTTCGAGACCCCGGAATACGCATCCTGGCGAAGCCTGCGGGAATCGGAAGACTCGCGCTACATCGGGCTGTGCATGCCGCGGTTTTTGAGCCGCCTGCCCTATGGCGCCAAGACGAACCCGGTCGAGGACTTCGCCTTCGAAGAAGACGTCGCCGATGCCGATCACCATCGCTACACCTGGTCCAATGCGGCCTATGCGATGGCCGCGAATATCAACCGGGCTTTTTCGCTCTACGGTTGGTGTACCCAAATTCGCGGGGTGGAAACCGGCGGAGCGGTCGAGAACCTGCCTTGCCATACGTTCCCCACGGACGATGGCGGCGTCGACATGAAGTGCCCCACGGAAATTGCGATCAGCGACCGACGCGAAGCCGAATTGGCCAGGAATGGCTTCATGCCGCTAATTCACCGCAAGAACTCGGACTTTGCCGCTTTCATTGGCGCCCAGTCGTTGCAGAAGCCGACCGAATACGACGATCCGGACGCCACAGCCAACGCGAATCTGGCAGCGCGTCTGCCCTATCTGTTTGCGACCTGCCGCTTCGCCCATTACTTGAAGTGCATGGTCCGCGACAAAATCGGCGCCTCGATGACGCGAGACGGAGTGCAGTCCTGGCTCAACGAGTGGATCAGCCAGTTCATCGAGCCCAATCCCGACACCTGCACCGAAGCGGCGAAGGCCTTGCGGCCATTGGCTGAAGCTGAAGTGGTGGTGGAAGAAGATCCGAGTAACCCCGGTTACTTCAGTTCAAAGTTCTATTTGAAGCCGCACTACCAACTCGAAGGCCTCACCGTGTCGTTGCGTTTGGTCTCGAAACTTCCTTCCGGAAAATCATGATTTAGGCGTCATAAACGACGCGCAAATTGCCTTACCTTTTTCAGACCGCTTTCTACTTTTTACCGACACAACGGATTAGCTAGACATGATTCTCATCCACATCGACGGCATCAAAGGCGACTCGCAGATTCCGGGCTACAAGGACAAGGACTGGTTCGCAGTTGACAGCTTCGAGTTCGGCGTCGTTCGGGAAACCAAAGAAAGCGCCAAAGCCGGTACGGACGACCTGACGATCGGCGTCGGCGAGTTGTCGGTCTGCACGTTCCAGAAAACGACTGACCGTGCTTCGCTGAAACTGATGCACCACTCCATCTCGGGCGGCCCGCTGCCGTCGGCGGAAATTCACTTCGTGCAAACGAAGGACAATGCCGACAGCAAGCAGGCGGTGTTCCCCTACCTGATGTTCAAGCTGATCCCTTGCTTCATCAAGGAATGGAAAATCAGCGGCAGCGAAGACGGCCGGCCGACCGAAGACGTCTCCCTGTGGTACCAAAAGATTGCGATGCAGTACTACGCCTACACCAAGATCGACGGCAAGTACGTTTCCAAGACCGAAGGTACTGCAGGCTGGGATCAAGTTGTCAACAACTCCTGGGACACGCCAAAATTTGAGGTGCCGCAAGGTTGATCATTCTAGTTCGCGTTCGCGATATCCCCGGTCGCTGCCGTATCCCAGGATACGAAGTCGGCTGGTTCGAAGTCGACGAGGTCTCCTACGGCGTCGACAACGAACGTCCAAGTACGACCAAGGACAAGGATGAGAGCATCGGCCACGCGGAATTTCAGACACTGGAGATCAACAAGACGCTGGACAATTCGACTTGCGACTTGATGTTCCGCGCGATGGAAGGTGTTGAGATTCCATCGATTGAGATTCAGATGGTGGAAACCGCTAAGGGTGGAATCGCTAATTTCCCGTTCCTGTTGCTGCGTTTTGAAGAAGTGTTTCTTGCACATTGGGACCTTCGCCTCCAAGTCGAAGAAGTGACCGAAAAGGCCCAGTTCGACTACAGGAAGGTGGCCATCGAGTATCACTCCACCAAGGACGGGAAAAGTTATAAGCGAGAAGCCACCCGTGGCTGGGATATCACCAAGGTTACCAACGGGAAGCTCGGCGCCAGCTGGGACTATCAGTTCAAGCTACGCGGAGACCGCAGTCTGCCGCCTGGTCGAGCAAGATGATTCGGGTTGGCAACTTGAGGCACTGATCAGGTGCCTCCGATGATGCTCAACATCGCTACCTAACGCGGCACAAGCTTGCCGCCGGCACCGGACCGATGGGACTCGGTGCCGGCGGAATTGAGCTCTCCAGCAAACCCGCGTCCGCCGTTGATGGCGGCCGACGATTCGGCCACCGTGCAGCGGGAATCTTGCCAAATCAAGCGGCTGGCGACCTATTCCTGGCGCTTGATCCTTTATAATCTGCCTCGCAGCGCAACACCCTATCTTTGAGACCACTGGCAATGACTGCGACTGAGGCCTTGCGACGAGGCGACTTGCACACAGCCGCCGAGGAACTGAAGCAACAAGTTCGCGACAAGCCACGTGATGCGGCGCTGCGAATCTTTCTGTTTCAATTGTCGGCAGTAACTGGCCAGTGGGAGCGGGCGCTGTCGCAGTTGAATCTGGCCGGGCAACTCGATCCCGCCGCTGAAATGATGGTCACGTCGTATCGCAGGGCGATTCAGTGTGAGCGTCTACGAGCGGACGTTTTCGCGGGCAAACGCTCTCCGTTGGTGCTGGGTGAACCCGCACCCTGGCTCGCCGCGATGATCCAGGCACTTGCCCTGCGTGCCCAGCGCGAAGTTCAGGCGGCGGACGCATTGCGACAACAGGCTTTTGAAGCGGCTCCAGAAACCGCTGGAACGATTCGTTGGCGAGTTGCGGGGGCCGGCAACGAGGAACAGACACAAACCGCGGAGTTCCAGTGGTTGGCCGATGCGGATTTATCGCTCGGTCCGATCTTGGAAGCGATCGTCAATGGTCGTTACTACTGGGTGCCGTTTCAACAGATTGAGGCGATTCGTTTGCAACCGCCTGTCGATTTACGAGACCTGGTTTGGGCCCCGGCAGAGTTCACGTGGGTCGGAGGCGGCAGCCAGGTCGGGTTCATTCCCACGCGTTACTTTGGCTCTGAATCCTGCGAAGATGATGCGGTTCGCCTAGCGCGGAAAACGCAGTGGCAGATGGACGAAGGTGGCATCGAGGTGGCGCAGGGCCAACGGCTCCTGGCGACGGATCAAGCCGAGTACTCGCTGCTGGATATTCGCGAGATCCTGTTCCAGCATCCAGACCGAACCGAGGACCAGCAGGCACAGAGCGACCTCCAGGCCGATGCCGAGGCACCAGCAGCCTCGGGAGACCCACGCCATGGCTGACCTGTCCGATCGCCAACGCCTGCGACCTTCGCTGCTGGATCGTTTGACCGACGACGATCCGCGCAATCCGCGCGAATCACGCGACGACCGTGTGCTCTCGATCGAAGCGCTCAAGCAGAATGTGCTGCGTGATTTGGAATGGCTGCTGAATACCGAATACCTCGCTTCGACAAGTGACTTGAGCAAGTATCCGCAGGTCGCGTCTTCGGTGCTCAACTTTGGCCGCCCGGCCTTGTCGGGAAAAGCAGGCTCGACGATCAACTTGCGGCAGCTCCAAGAGCATATCCGACGCACGATCATCGACTTTGAGCCGCGGGTGATCGCAAAGTCATTGACGATCCGTGTGGTTTATGACGATGAAGTCCATTCCAAGAGCTCACTGTCCTTTGAAATCGAAGGACAACTCTGGGCTCAGCCGTTACCGCTCACCCTCTTTCTCCGCACCGAAGTGGACTTAGAGAGCGGAACGATCAAGGTTCTCGAAGGTTAGGGTTCCTATGCATCCGCGATTGCTGCATTATTACAACAGCGAGTTGCAGCATCTCCGCGAATTGGGTGCTGAGTTCGCTCGCCAGTATCCCAAAGTTGCCGGCCGGCTGTCGCTGGATGAGTTCGAATGCGCTGATCCGTATGTCGAGCGACTGCTAGAAGGATTTGCATTTCTCACGTCACGCATCCGGCTCAAGCTCGATGCGGAGTATCCCGAGCTGACTCAGCATCTGCTCGACGTGATCTATCCGAACTATCTGGCGCCGATGCCGTCGATGGCGATGGTTTGCTTGCAACCGGATCTGCAGCAAACCTCGTTAACCGAAGGGCATCTCATCCCACGCCAGACGGTGCTGCGGGGAATGATGGGCCGTGGCGATCAGACGGCGTGCGAGTACCGCACCGCACACGACGTCACGCTGTGGCCGTTAGAAATCGTCGAAGCGGGCTACTTCAGCCGCTCGGCCGCTGCGGTTGATCTCCCAGCACATGTTCGCGATGTCAAAGCCACCGTCCGCATCACCTTGCAGACCCGTGGGATTCCGCTCCACAAATTGCCGATCAGCGAATTGCCGTTGCTCATCAGTGGCAGCGAGCAATTGCCGATGAAATTGTACGAACAGCTGCTGGCGAACACTCAGGCGGTCGTGATCCGTCCGGCTGGTGCGAATCCGGCTTGGCAACGGGT
>CALELC010000297.1 GCA_937904535.1 uncultured Planctomycetaceae bacterium | reverse complement strand
GCTACCGAATGGCGAAATATCGATTAGCCAGTCGGTCAAGCCGCTTACCGGCGCTGCCGGTTCGCTGTATGTCCAGAGGTTGCGGACCAGGTCGGACATCAACATCCCACCGAGGCTCATCACCACGACGATGCAGACCAAGCCGACGACTTGGAACACCGAGTACGGCACCTCCCAAGCAGCGGGCGCTGCTCCGCGAGTTCCCGCAACCGCCGGCTCTTCACCAAAGCCATCTTCGACGGCCAAGGCATCTTCATCACCGAAACCGCCAGCGTCTTGAGCAAAGGCATCATCGCCTTCAATGGGTGCACCAAACGGATCGTCGTCGCCCAGCGCACCGGGATCGGCAAATGCAGCGCTGTCTTCGACCTCGATCACCTGAGAACTGCTGTCGGTTTCCGCATCGAGGGCGATACCCGAAGGCGAAAGCTGGAAATCCTCGCCGCCCATCGAACCCGATGCTGAGCCTCGGCTGCCGATACCGCTGCCGAGTTCTCCGCCCAGATCCAACGCCGAAATGCTGCTGCCGGCCAGATCCAGCGGTTCGCTCTCGAGCGAAATACCGCTATCCGACGGGCTCATCAAGTTGATCCCGCTGTCGCCAGCGACCGACAAATCGCTGCCGCCGAGCACGAGTTCGTCTTCATCGTCGGTGATCAGCAGTTCGTCGTCATCGTCGAGGTCGAGGCTGCTGCCTCGCGGACCACTGGCGGAGGAGACGATGCTGCTGCCTCCTTGGATGGCCAAATCTCCGCTATCGCCCGAGATCAGCCCACTGCCGCCTGCGTCGCTGAGCAGATCCAGATCGCCGCCGAGGACATGATCATCCTGGGCTCGTCCGCCGGATGACAGCCCGCTGGGCGACACATCCAGGTCTTCCATCAGTTCGAGGCTGCTCAGCCCACCATCGATATTTTTGTTGCCTTGTGCGGCGGCCGGTGGAGCGGAATGCAGGTCGCCGCCGAGCAGATCATCGCCCTCGGACAAACCGAGCAATTCGTCGCCACTGTCTTGGTCATCGACGTCGAAGCTCAGCCCACTGTCGCTGCGCAGCGGGTCGGCCTCTTTGCTTTCGCTCCGCACAATCGGACCGGTACTGCCGCTCTTAGGCTCAATCGCCAGATCGAGCATTTCGGAGTCGTGCGAAATGACCGGGGCTTCCGGTGAGAGTTGCAGCTCACCCGAGTCGAGTTCAACCAAGCCTTCCCGGCGGTCTTTGAGCAAGAAGTCGCTGTCTTCCTCGGGCTCCGAGGGAACCACGCGGAGATCGCTGCCACCGCTGTCAGCCACGAGATTGACGTCGCTGCCGACGCGGCTGCCGGGCCCGGTTCCAACCGTCGAGCCTAAATCCAGATCATCGACCAACACCCCGCTGCCTTCAGCGGCAGGCTGATCTTGGTCAACCGGATCATCCCCGAAGGTGGCCAAACGATACGGATCGTAGTCGTCGGCATCGGCTGCGAGATCCTCGGCGAGCCGATCCAGTTCAGCCTCGGGGAACTTCCAGCTCGCTCCATCGCGAAATCCGCGGATCTTTCCTTCACTGCGGTAAGCGACCAACTGATCGGTGGTCACTCCGAGTTTTTTGGCGGCTTCTTCCAACGACAAAAACTGGCTGGACATACTCTCAAGGACTCCGCAAAGGGACTAGCGATTAGAAGGCTGATTAGCGACCGGTGATACGGTTGGCCGGCATCCCGCAGGCCGAAGCTCACACACCGCTCAATCGCCGACTGGTCCCTGTTCACAGCAGCCCCTGTCGCTGCGGCTAGCCGTTTATTTTCCTTGGAGTCGTCGAATCTCCTCGGGCAACGGCGAGCTGGCGTTGAACTGGATCGTGAAATCGGCTTCGAGCGGACGACTGCTCGTCAGGCGAATCTGCCCACTGGTATCTATATGATACACCGCCATCCAGCGTTGAGATGCGTTTATTATCGTAATTGCCTGAACTCCATCGCCTAGATCGCGGGAAAATCCGATCATATCGCCGGCCGTCATCAAATGAGCCGCTGCTCCGCCGGCTGATGCCGCCGGGCCGCTGCCCAAGGTCACCGGTCCGATGGCCGCCAGCGGACGCGTGGGACCGGCCGCAACCGCTGGCTGAGCCGCAGGGCTCGCAACGGTCGCCTGCGTCGCGGGGGCTGCCGGCGCTGCCGCTACAGGTTCCGAGGCCGATAAACGCTGCGGCCGCTCGGTTTCAGCCGCCGCTTCTGCCTCCAGAGCGATCCGCAACTCGTCCGCAGCGAACGTCCGCTCCGCCCACAGGACCGTTGCGATCGGTCCGGATACCAGCAGCGTGGTCAGCAAAAGGGTGATCGCTCTCATTGGTTCTCGCTTGAGTTAGGCATCGGAATCCGCCGGCTGGGCAGAGAATTCACCTTGTATCCAAAGGACGTTTCATGGAACAAGACACTTTCGAGAAGCCGGCCACACCGATTGCGGCGACTTTGCCGATTCGGTGAAGTGCGCCGGCCGTGCGTGCCGATATCAAAGCTTCGCTGCGTCCTTGCATCGGCAATATCCGGGTAACCGCGACTTCAACGTCACCCACAGGACACCTGCACTCATGGCGATTGAGCTCGACCAGCGACCCGAAGGGTCGCCCGCCGCTCCCCACCGCACCGCTGTCGTCGGCGAGGGTCCGTTGGGCATGGCCCTCGGCGTGCTGATCTCCGGCGCCTTTTTCCTGCTCGCCTGGGCATTCCCCCTGGCAGCGGTTCAGCGTTATTTCCTTGGCCACCCGATCGCGATCGCGACCACGGTCCTGTTTACATTTGGTCTCGGGATCCTCCTGGTCAAAGCGTTCCGCACCTCGGCTGCGGCGCGGATGACCGCAGACCTCCGCGACAACGATCTCGCTCCCGCCGTCCCCGCTGACGCGTCCTCCGCGGATCAGTGGCTGGCCGAACACGATGCCGGACGGGTCGCGACCCAGTGGCTCGCGACGCTGCGTGAATTGCCGCAGGCGGCGCAGCAGTGCCCGCTGGTGCTGCGACTGGGCGAACTGCTGTGGCGCCAATCGAGCCGGGTCACGACCGCACAGCTATCCGACGACCTGCGCGAAGTCTCGGCCCGCGAAGGCGACGCCGCTCATGACTCTTTGCAATTGGTACGGATCATCATTTGGGCGATCCCGATGCTCGGCTTTCTCGGCACCGTGGTCGGCATTACCCAGACCCTGGGTGGACTCGACTTCACCGACGGTGCCGCAGCGGTCGATCGACTCAAAAGCGGTCTGTACGTTGCGTTTGACACCACCGCCCTCGGCTTGGTGCTATCGGTCGTGGCGATCTTTCTGCAGTTCCCTGTCGAACGGTCGGAACAACGTCTGCTCGCCGAAATCGACCGCCGAGTCGAGCGTCTGCTGGCGACGCATCTGCCCGCCGACACCGCGGCTGATAACCCGACCGCCCATATCTCTTTGCTGTGCGACGGCATTCGCGTCGCAGTTGCCCAGTCGCTCGCCTCTCAGACCGAACTGTGGCGGGCCACGATCGACGCGGCCCACGCTCATTGGGAACGTGTGGCTGACGAAAACGGCCAGCGGATCGGCGAGGCGCTCGTCCAAGGCATCGCGCCGGTGCTGCAACAACACGCCCATTCGCTGGCGGAACACTCTCAATCGCTCGGTCAGCATGCTCATTCCCTGAGCGACATTCGCCAGAACTGGAATAGCGATCTCGAACAGCGTTGGCAGAAATGGAATGAAGCCTTTTCACGCGGCAGCGAAGTGCTCTGCGATCACCAACAAACACTGATCCAACACAGCACGGCACTGACCCAGCAAAGCGAAAACCTAGCCCAGTACAGCGACCGG
>CALELC010000296.1 GCA_937904535.1 uncultured Planctomycetaceae bacterium | reverse complement strand
AGTGAGAAAAGGGGCCTGACCCCTTTGTTCGGCGTGCGGTTGGGATTGCGGATGATTAAGGGACTGCCGGTCGAGGCCGCGCGGCAGATCGTGGCGGAACGGCAGCGCGGCGGACCTTATCTCGATCTGACCGACTGCAAGCGGCGGTTGCGGTTGTCGCCAAGCGTGCTGACGATCTTGGCGGATGCCGACGCGCTGCGGAGTCTGGCTCGCGACCGCCGCGCGGCGATCTGGCAATCGCTGGCGCAGGAGAAGACCGGCCGCGACTTGCCACTGCTGGACAGCGTTGATGAGGGCGATGAACTGCTGCCCGCAGAGTTGTTGCCGATGTCGCCGATCGAAGAAGTGCATGCTGACTATCAAACAACCGGAGTGAGTTTAAAGGCTCATCCGGTCTCCTTCCTGCGTCCTGAATTGCAGCAGCGCGGCTGTGTGTCGGCGGCGGAACTGGCGGGTCTCCGCGATGGACGGCATGTTCGTGTCGGCGGGTTGGTGCTGCTGCGTCAGCGTCCTGGGACAGCCAAAGGGATCACCTTTGTTACCCTTGAAGATGAAACGGGCACCATCAATTTGGTGTTGTTCGCGAAGGTCTGGGAGCGTTTCTATCGAGTCGCCAGTACCAGTCATGTGTGGTTGGTCGAAGGAAAACTGGAGAACCAGAAAGGGGTTATCCATGTGATCGCAAGCCATCTGGAAGACTTCCGCGACCGCATTGGCGAGCTCACGATCTCCAGCCGCGATTTCCACTGAGAGCAGCGGCAAGCCATAGGAGCCTGGAGCGACAGTTGGCAATTGATTCGCCCCCTCCCGAAGGGATTCAAGCGATTAGCCGGCGGTCGAGCGCAGCGAACACCGCCGGAAATTGAACGACCAGCAGAACCATCAACCCCGTGGGGGCTGTAGCCGGCAACGTGTGCCTATGACCAGACGCTAACGTCCAGAAGTTGCTACGACCCCTGCGGGGGCGACAAACGCTTCTTCGACGCATTTTCTCCCAAGTGCGCTGCGTGCCCCGGGGCTAATGGCTTTCAATGCCTTCGGCATGAGAACCTGGGCCGTCCAACGGAGTCAACAGGGATCTCTGTTCTTGCGAGATTTAGAACCCAAGCCCGTTCAGCAGAAAGATACCTACCGTGGTGCTTAATGCTGACGCCGACTCTTGCTCCGGTGTCTCCACGGTAGCAGGGAGCAGTAGCGCAGGCAAACAAGGGACTGCCTACTGAATTAGTGGCGCTCTCGGTGAATGTTACCGACTTCTAGCCGGCAGCAGCCAAAATCCAACACAGATTCGTTCTTGCGCGAATTGGCTAAGAGAAGGCGGTCATTCAACGAGTAATAGATGTATTTCCCCTCCCGGCGTGTCTGCACAATGTTGGCGTGGTACAGAACTCGCAAATGATGGGAAACGATGGAAAGTTCGTGTTCCAAAACCTCGGCAAGGTCAGAAACGCTCAGCTCGCCGTGCTGTAACGCACGGATGATTCGCAATCGCATCGGATCTGCCACCGCCTTTAAATAGGCGGCGCAGACCTCGTCGTCTGGCGCGTCGGAATCAGAGCTGCGAGACACAGGGACGAGTTTCTCGATAAAAGATAAGAATGCAGACCAGCCTCTAGCTTACCCCTTCGTGGGGCAGCGAGCGAGAGAACTCTGCTGTTCACCTCAATTTGACAAACGTTCTGACTAACTTAAGAATGTCGTGGCGGGGTGCAGGCGGTGCCGTAGCCAGAGGGCGTAACGAAGGACCGACAGGAAAATGCAGTGGGTCCGGTTTTGACAGACAAGCAATCCAAACCAGCGCCAGCGGTGACGACCGCAACGTTCCCTATGGGCGTGAAGACAGCGAAGCGAGAGGGGGCGCCGGTACAAGGCGCGCAGGCAGCAGACCTAATCTCCGCAGCACTGGTTGAAGAGCCGGTGACGCGGGGGCACGTCGCCGGAAACGACACCGCACCCGAGGCGTTCGCGGCTTGGATCGAAACCGAACGTCCAATGCCGGCCGCTGGAAACAAGTCCGCTGGATTCCCCTATCCATTGCTGGTGACGGACTCGCTCCGCTCGAAGCAATTCGGTCGGCATCACAAAGTCGGCTGGGTGGCCAGCTTGCTGATGCACTTAGCTGCGCTGGCTGCCGCGGGACAGTGGACGGCAACACACAGGCGGTGGTCGATGGAAGTCGATCGTGGTGCCGCAGCAACCCTTGCGTTCACTGCTTCGGTTGCGCCTGCTGCACCTGACGAGTCCTTTTTTGAGTTGTCCGAGCCGGATCCGCCCTCCCCACTCGCACCCGCCGAGCGCGATGCCCCGTTGCCCGATCAGCATCATCGGCAGGCGATGAGCAGCGCTCAACCATCTCCAATAGTCGCTCCAACGGCAGCACCTGAGCCACTTCGCCGCGACTGGGAACGGGTGGGTCACACTGACGCTCAGCCGGAAGTTGCGTTTCCGACTGCAACTCCGCCACGGAAACGACAACGACCGATTGAGGCGCTGGCCGCGGTCGTCATACCACCGGTGACCGAGAGAACAAACGATCGCGCTGGCGCCCAATTCGATACACCGCCGCGCAAGCTGCCGCGGAACCCTCCGCCTTCCTATCCCGAAGCGGCGCGACGTGCAGGTCAGGAGGGGCGTGTCGCCTTATTGGTTCAAATTGATCACTCCGGCCAAGTTGTCCATGTGGCGGTTCATCGCTCCAGCGGCGTGCCGGAGTTGGATCAGGAGGCTGTCAGGACCGTGAGTCGGTGGCGTTTCCAGCCCGCAGTAGGCGACGGAAAGCCGGTTGCGAGCGAGATTATTGTTCCCATCAGGTTTTCGCTCCGCGCTCCGAATTAGCGATGCGTTGTGATAGGGTGCTAACACAAATCCACTCCCGCCTCCATTCAGGTTGACTTTACCGTTGGTAACGATCAGTCCGCATCATAACGTTCCAAAGTTCGTTTGAGTGTCGGATTCTCGTGCGGGATTTCGGGGGGATGGACGATTCCAAGCTTCGTAGCTCACCGAATGTGCACCGCAAGTTGTCAGCTGCGGTGCACATCGGGTGTTCCAAGGGGAATCGGACTTCGACGGTCACTCCATAGGCTCGCAGCACAGCCGCGGTTGCGAATGCCATGGTCTCCGGCATGGGCCTCTGTCTTCAAGGATGAAGTGTCGCAATGCGAACCAATGTTACTCCAACGTCTCGGAAACTCGCTCGACTGGGCCAATTGCTGACCTGTCCCTGCTTAGCGTTGCTGGTTGCTGGCCCGTGGCTGACCATGGGAAACGAGTCGGCGGCACAAGGCCCGGTGATGCAAGCCCCGGTGATGCAAGCCCCGGTTGAGATTCCGGAAACCGAAGTGGTTGGCGAACCGCCCGCAGCGGCGCCCTCGACCGGTGACGCTGTAGCGACGGACTTCCCGGCGCCGCTCCCTAGCCCAAACCCGAACTACAGCGCTCCAGCCAACGTCGCCGACGATCATCTTTTTTCAGCGCGTTCGGAAGCCGTTGAAGGCTATTGGGCCAGTGAATCAACCGTCGGCAGCCTGATCCCGATCGCTGATCTAGAACTTCCTGCGAGTACCTCCACAGTCACCGACGATCTGCTGAGTGATCAGCAAGTTTTGCAAATCACCGATGCTTTGCGCAACGTCCCCGGAGCTTCGCCGGTCGGTGATTCGTTGTTCGGTGATCGCTTTTTTTTACGTGGTCTGGAAGTTCGTTCGCGAGACTTTCGCAAGAACGGGTTCTTGGATCCTACCTTCACACCGCGCGATTTCGCCAATGTTGACCGAATCGAGATTCTCAAAGGCCCTGCTTCGGTGCTCTATGGTTCGGCGGCCCCTTCGGGCACCGTTAATGTCATTACTAAGAAACCAATCGACCACAGCTTTAGCCATTATAACTATCAATTCGGCTCCTTCGGACTGAACCGACACGAGTTGGATACGGGAGGCCGCGTGCGGCAAGACGGTTCGCTGCTGTATCGCTTCAACGGTGCCTACGAAGATAGCGACAGTTTTCGCGACTTCGGCTTTACCGAGCGTTATCTCGTTGCTCCTTCAGTGCGATGGTTTTTGAATGACGACACCATGCTGACTTGGGAAGGGGAGCTTCTGGAAGACAAGCGGCGTGGAGATGTCGGTATCGCTGCCATCGGAGGTGATGTACTGGCGCTGCCGAGAAGTCGCTATCTGGGGGAACCGGCGAATGATTACTTTCACACCAAAGATCAACGCACCAGCGTGGTGCTGGATCATCGCTTTGACGATGACTGGGGCGTACAGATCGGCGCGTCAACTGTCTTCTACGACATTGACGGGTCACAGACTTTGCCGGTGACTGAGTTCGGTGGGTTGATTTTCCGCGCACGACAAGAATATGAGGGAGAAGAACAAGCTACGTCGCTGATCGCTAACCTCACTGGTCGGTTTCGGATCGGTCGACTCGACCATCGCTTCACAGTTGGCACCGAGCATGTTTACTATGACTCGGATACGACTATCGGGGCGTTTGAAATGGCACCGATCGATGGTTTCAATCCTGTCTACACGAATCCTGCTGCAGGCCTCCCGCTGTACTTGGCTGACTTTCCGGTATTTCGGCAGGTCCGCCATGGGTACTACTTACAAGATTTCATCACCGTCAATCCTCATTTGCAGTTTCTCGCCGGGGTGCGGTTTGACGATGTCGATCTCACCTATGATCGCAACTTAGGGTTCGGGCCGACGCGTACGGAGCAACATTTTATCCAGACGACCCCTCGGGTCGGCGTTGTGGTGCAGCCCATTCCTGAGTTGTTGAGTACCTATTTTAACTATTCTCAATCTTTCAACCCGCCTGGGGGCGGTGGCTTCCCGTACACAAACGATCGTGTCCGAGCGGAAGAGGGTGAAATGTTTGAGAGTGGGATCAAGTCGCTGTTGCTTGAAAATCTAGTCTTGCATGTCGCTGGGTTTCACGTTACTCGGGAAAACGTTCCGTTTGCCAACTTTGGTATGATGGGACCTGAGTTCTATCAGGTCGGCGAAGAACGGGCTCAGGGGGCTGAAGTGGAGCTGCTCGGGCAGTTGACCGAGCGCTGGAGTATGATCGGAAATTATGCATTTATCGACACCCGACTAACCGATCCGCAGAATCCCGCGTTCTTCGGGCAACGCTCCCGCAATGTTCCGCTCAACCAGTGGAGCCTCTGGACTCGGTACAACCTGCTGCAGAGCGAGCATCAGACGCTGGGAGTCGGCGGCGGGTTTCGGTATCTGGATGAGCGAACCGCTAACCTAGCTGGGACGGTTCATTTGCCAGCATTCATGCGCTGGGACACGGGGGTGTACTACCAGCGTGGTATTTGGGATACGGCGTTGTATGTCGAAAACCTGTTCGACAAGGAATACGCCGCTAGCTCGATCAATGAGAACCAGGTGCTGCCTGGGGCTCCCACCACGCTTCGCGCGCAAATCGGAGCCCGCTTCTGATTGTTCACCCGAGCAGGTGACGCTACACTGGACGGTCTCATGTTCGTCAGAGTGTTGCTAAGTCGCCGGAGTTGTGACCATGTCGACGGCCGAGAAGCGCTGGATGCCCGCCTCCGGGGCAGTTGAGGATTTCGTGGAGCAGTATCACCGGGACGGATTTTGCATCCAGCGCGGTATTTTTTCGCAGTCCGAGTTAGCTGCGTTAGCAGAAGAGGCAGATCGCCTCGAGCGGCGGCAGGAGTTGATCGATTCGCAGAATCTTCGCTGCAGGTGGCAAGACCACTTTGAAACATCGGAGTGCTTGTTCGATTGTTTTGATCCCGTTATCGATATCGGCCCGGTTTGTGGTTACTTCGCCAGGCATGAGAGGCTGGCAGCGATCCTTGAAACGCTCTACGGGGAGCCTGCTTGCCTGTTCAAGGACAAATTGATTTTCAAGCGTCCGGGAGCTAAAGGCTACGCCTTGCACCAAGACTATATTGGCTGGGATCGCTTTCCTGAGAGTTTTTTAACGGTCGTGATCCCCATCGATGAGACAACCGCGGCAAATGGGGCAACCGAGGTCTTTCCCGCTGTCCATCAACAGGGATACCTCTCGCCGCGTGATGGCGAGTATCACCAGTTGGACGAAAGTCAGGTGGATTTGTCCACAGGAGTTCTGCTGGAACTGAATCCCGGCGATGTGGCTATCTTCAGCGGATTTACCCCTCATCGCTCGGCGCCCAATACCAGCGATCAAGCGCGGCGGCAACTCTATCTCAGCTACAACGCGTGGGGAGACGGAGGCGATCAACGCGAGGCTCATTACGCTGAGTTTCAGCAGTGGCTAACGAAGAAATATGCGGAGTATGGAAAAACCGGTGTCTGGTTCCGCTGACAGTTATCCGCCAGCGCCGCGCGATTCCGGAGTCTACGCCTGGGCGATGGTAGTGGTTGCCGCGGTGTTCATGGCTGCGACTCTGCCGGGCCGCACGCACGGGCTGGGGCTGATCACCAAGCGGTTGATCGAGGAGCTCGATTCGTCACGCTTGGACTTTGCCCAACTCAACCTGTGGGCCACGCTGATCGGTGCGCTGTTCTGTGTTCCTTGTGGTTGGCTCATCGATCGATTGGGGTTGCGGCGGGTCTCGCTTGCAGTCGTAACAGCGCTTGGGATCGTCGTGGTGTTGCTGGGCAGAGCGACCTCGATAACCGAAGTCGCCGTGCTGGTGACGCTCACTCGCGGGCTGGGGCAAAGCATGTTGTCGGTCGTGAGTATCACGCTGATTGGCAAATGTTTTACACGGCAGTTGCCGTTAGCCATGGGCCTCTACTCGGTGCTGCTCAGTTGCTTGATGGCTGCCGCCACGGGGCTGTTAGGCCAGCAGATCGTCGCCCTCGGCTGGCGCGAGGCCTGGCAGATGCAAGGCTGGATTCTGTTGGCGGTCACCCTACCGTGTGCCTGGATGATTCGCCGGGGCAACTCGCTCCATACCGCGGCTGTTGTTCAGAAGTCGGCAGCCGATGCTGGAGCTGAGCCTGTTACAGGATTGGTCGCCCACTCCAACGCCACACTCAGCCAGGCTTTGCTGACTCCCTGCTTCTGGCTGTTCGCCATCGGTATCTCATTCTTTGGGCTGATCAGTTCTGGGCTGTCGCTGTTCAATCAATATGTGCTTGCCGAACGTGGCTTTGCGGAATCGGTTTATCACACGACACTGGTGATCGGCCTGCTCGCCGGACTTGTCGGCAATCTCGCGGCCGGCGCACTAGCGAAGCGTTTGCCATTGCAATCGTTGCTCGCGATTGCCCTGTTCGGGCTCGCGATCGCGTTGGCTGTCTTTCCCTGGGTGACCACCTTCGCGCACGTTCTAGCATATTCGATATTGCTGGGCGTCTCCGGCGGGATGCTGACCGTCTTGTTCTTCACGGTTTGGAAACACGCGTATGGACAATTGCATTTAGGGGCGATTCAAGGTTCGGCACAGATGATTACCGTTCTCGCTTCGGCTGTTGGACCCGTCCTCGTTTCCCTCTCCCAAACGCATACAGGTTCTTATACCACTGTCTTTGTTTTTGCTTCTGTAGCAGCAGCCAGCTTCGGCCTGCTGGCGTGTGTCACGAACGTTCCGAACGCGGCGTTAGGCCACTGGCACCAAGTTGCTGATCCTTCCCTCCCTTACCGAGAACCTGAGCCATGTCCAGCCAATCTCTCACCATGAGCAGCGAGCCCCAACTGGCTGGGGGCGGTACTTCGCGAAGTTTTCACTTGTCCTTGAATGTTCGCGATTTAGTGGCCTCGGTTCGGTTTTTCGAAATCCTCCTGGGGACGCCGCCGGCCAAGTATCGGTCTGACTACGCTAAGTTTGAAGTACAGGATCCGCCGCTGGTGCTGTCGCTCACGCCTGCGGCACCGACCAGTCGCGGAGTCCTGAACCATGTAGGCATTCGCATGCCTTCCTCGGCGTCGCTGGTGGACATGCAACGCCGTCTGGAAATGGGTGGCATTTCTACCCAGCGGCTTGATGGCGTTGAATGCTGTTATGCGCGTCAAACCAAGTTTTGGTTGCGTGATCCAGATGGTACGCTCTGGGAAGTCTACACCCTGGAGGCAGACATCGAGCATCATGGGGATGATCGAATCAATGCTGAGATGCCGGTCAGCGATTTCAACCGTCCTACACCGCCGGTCTTCACGATCGATTTGGCGCGACCGCCAACAGCACCCGCGATTTGGTCGCACTCCTTAGGGCTGCCTATCCCCCAAAAACTCTTCGTCCAGGATCACACCATTGATCAAGTTCAGTTGCAGGGCACGTTCAATGCTACAAGTACGGAGCAGGAGCGACAGGTACTGCTCGCCGAATGCTTGCGTGGTCTTAAGCCTGATGGCGAGCTGCAACTGCATCAGCTTACCAGCGATCGCAAGATTTCGGCCGAAAAGCTGGAGTTTTCCGGTGCCGCTTCGGTTGTCGAGCAAGTGTTGCCGATCGATCAGTTGATCGCTGAACTCGAAGCGGCAGGATTCCCTCACGTCGAGTTTGTAAAGTACGGCTCGCGTCCATGTTTTGTCGTCGGGGAAACTGAGTTTCGAGAAACCCTGTTGGTTGCTCGGCCGAAGCAGACCAAGGCAAGCGAGGCTGACACGGATGAATCGCGATGCCGGGTGCTGTTCAAGGGGCCAGCCGACCAAGTGAGCTACGGCGGCACTGTCCTCGCTCGCGGGCAGATTGCCGAGGTGACTCGATCGCAACTGACGCAACTACGCGAAGGTTTAGGCGATCAACTGGTGGTGTTTGGCGCTGAACGCTGACGGGCGTTTTCAACTCTGCGATCGAGTGTTATTCGGGGCGGCTGACCCAGTCTGCCGGTGCCAGTTACTGGACGCTCGGCTCAATGGCCGGCAAAGGCATCCTATCCAAGCCGCTCGGGCGTCGGGCGGAGCTCGGTCTTGCTGGAATCATCCTTGCTGCGGCATTGCCAGGCGATGCTGAGGATCGGCGCAGGGAACTTTCACAAACAGCATCGCAATGCCGATCAACAGTACGAGCACGGCCAGAAAGTGCAGAACCGGCAGATACGAACCCAATTGGTCGCGGCAGATCCCAAGGACAAGTGGTCCGAGTCCTGACGAGGTGATCGTAACCACATGGATGGCCCCTTGGATTTGTGCTAAGTCCCGCCGGCCAAACGCGTATTGCCAGATGGAGAAATACACCACCACATAAACCGACCAAGCAAGGGCTTTTAAAAGTGACCAGATGTAAACATCGGTTGAAGTGTTGAGCAGCGAAACGCTGCCGACTACAGCGGCAGATAAGAGCATTCCGCAGGCTAAGACCTTGCCAATTTACCAGCGGGAACAGAGCCAAGCAATCGCGAATTTAAAGGCGATCAGGGAAAGCACGCCAATCATCAGCGAATCGAAGAACACATCTTTGCCAAGCCCGCGGTCCTTGAGCAAAGACTCCATGAAAATGTCGATGCCCTTGACGGCGGTTCCGAAGATGAGGCAGTACAGTCCAAAGACGATGAATAATGGGTGTCGAATGGCTTGCCAAACCGTGTAATCGCCACGGTTCGTCGCGCGCATCGCGGCACGATCCGGCGGAGGTATGGTAGGCTCGACCGTGAACACGGCGGACAGAAAGGCGACGAAGCCCATCATCGCTGCAATCACCAGCCAAACCTCCCGCCAACTCCAGTCAAGGTCGACCGTGCCCACCCGAACCCACTGAATGATTCCCGCATAAAAGACTGCGGTCAGCATCAGATAGACGGCTGCGGCCATCGGTGCTCGCGCGGGACGAAAGGACTTGCCCAAGAGGCCCGAGGCCGCGACTGCCAAGATTCCTTGGCCAAAAAGTCTCGCCAGTGTGATAGCGGCAAATAGCGACCACGGCCTACCAGCCATCGCAGTCAGGGCCGTGGCCGTGGCAGTGAGCGCTGTCAGCATCCACGCGGCGCGGTAACTGCCCAGCCCGTCGAGCAGTGTTCCAAAGCTGAACGACAACGCTGCTACGACCATCGTTGCCCAAAAATTAATCTGACCCAGAGCCGTGCGAGAAAGGTCAAAGTCAACTAATAGCGGCTCCGTGATGACACCTAGTCCCTGGGCACGGCCCGGATTGGTACAGACATAAATCATCGCCGCCATGAGCAAGTTGGTCCCACTGGCAAGCGGGGAAAGTTCAACGGTACTGGATTGATCGATCGACTCAACAGCGACAGAAGTCATGGTGCTAATCCAAGGTGGTCTGGGCTGATCGACAGGCCGACCAGTCTGCGTCTTATTGACACGCTTAGCGTTCCGCGTCGGTGCAGAGCTGGCTAGCACCGAACGCCCGGTTGGCTGACGGATTCAGTAAGAGCGGGGAGGGAGGCGAACGTTGACTACCAGGGCATGGTGACAGTCCTGGTCAGACGGCGCCGATTATTGATAGGTAGCACTGTGTTGATGCCACGTTTCCAGCCGGTTGAGCGAGCGGCTAGAAACGCAGTGCCCGAATGTCACACATCGACAGACCACAGGCCTTCGCGGACGGATGCACCCCAAGGGCTTCGTGCGGAATCACATAAAAACAGTCTCCTCTGCGATCCACCCACCGACTCGGTCATCTACTCTCGCATGCTTGACAGCCCCTGTTAGGAGGCGTACAACGCAACGATCAAACGATCGCAAGAATATGCGATAGAGTTCCGGTTCACAAGTGGTGGCCTCGCAGTCAGTCGCCGCGGCCGGCTGCGTTCACACAGAGGCTATTGGGATGGTCAAGCATCGGAAACGCGGGTTCACGCTGGTGGAACTGCTGGTCGTGATCGCCATCATTGGGATCATCGTGAGCCTGCTGCTGCCAGCGGTGCAGCAGGCGCGCGAAGCGGCACGACGAGCCAGTTGCCAAAACAATATGAAGCAGATTGGTCTGGCCTACCTCAACTTTGAATCCACTCATCGCAAGCTGCCGCCTGCGTCGGTGCGCAGTACGGCGTTTGGAGGATTGCAGCCGGTCAAGCATGGTTGGGCAACGTTTCTGCTGCCCTTTCTGGAACAGACGGCGATCTATGAACAGTACCGAATGGATGAAGATCAGGCGAGTCCGAATAACCAACCGCTGATTTTGACTCCCATTGCTTCGCTTCGCTGTGCGTCGAACGCCATCTCGATCGAGCAGTATCAATACAACTGGAATGGTAACGGTGTGCTCACCCCGACCTACCACGCCGCGGTAGCGGATTATGTTGTTTGTCAGGGGATTCATACGTCCGCTTGGGATTTGGTTGCGAAGCAACCTCCCAGCGCCCAGGCTACGCTGCTGGACGGGGTGGATGACAAGTACATTCGGATTTGTGCGCTGCAGATCTCTGAGGAGAGTTCCCTCGCCAAGATCACTGACGGGTTAAGCAATACAATTCTGGTCGGCGAAGGCTCTGGGAAACCGCGGCTGATGATTGGCCGCAAAGATATGACCGATTCACCTGATCGCCCCGGAAGCCTGGGAACGCCGGGTAATCCGACATCCTGAACACCCAGTCCCCAAGGGGCGCCAAACGTTGGTGTGGGAATGCTGCTCAGCCATCCCGGCGGTTGGGGAGACGCGCTGTCCAGCATGCAGTTCTATGGGGCCAGCGCTGACGGCGTCTGCCAACCGGGCGCTTACGCCATCAACCGTACAAACGACCACGCTTACTACAGCTACCATCCCGGCGGCGCCAACTTCACGCTTGTGGACGGTTCCGTCATTTTCCTGAGTGACAGTATCGAACTGTCGATCGTCATCGACATGCTGACGCGCAGCCATGGCGAAATGGTCAGTTTGCCCTAGTCCCAAGCATTCGCAGTAAGCTTTGTCGGTAGTCCAACGTTTCTTTGCTCAGCGGCGAATCCCTGATGTCTCTTGTATTCATTCGAACTAACCGAGTTTGCAACCGCTGGAAATGGTTTAGCGTGTTGTTGCTGTTATGGTGTTTGGGGTGTGCAGAGGACGATGGGAGAATACCTGTTGTGAAAACCACGGGTCAGTTGGTCTGGCCAGAAGGGGACGTGCAAGGGTTGATGATTGCGCTGCATCCCGTCGATCCCAATGCACCGCGCACTCCGGTGCAACCAACCGGCGTCATTCAGGCCGATGGACGGTTTGAGGTCATGAGCTATGAGGTGGGTGATGGCGTGCCGCCGGGCGACTACATCGTGACAGTTCGCGAAGCCCCGCGCGCGGATGGTGCTCCGAAGATCACGTTACCACCCAAGAAGTTTCTCGACCCCAAGACATCGCCGTTGAGGGTGATGATTGAGAACAAGGCGATGAATGATTTGCCACCGCTGATCATCGAAGACTAAGCAACCCGGAGTAAGTCATTCCGGATCACGCTCCATCCCAAAGGAATACAAGCGATGAGCCGGCGGTCGAGCGCAGCGAACACCGCCGAAAACCTCTATTGAGTCAGTTCAGGGGAAAGACGCCTGCCGATCAACGCAACAATTGCTTTACGACGTTGCCATGCACATCGGTCAGCCGGAAGTCACGGCCTTGAAAGCGATGAGTTAGCCGAGTGTGGTCGAAGCCCAGCGCGTGCATGATCGTCGCTTGCAGGTCATGCACATGGACCTTGTCGCGGGCGACGGAAAATCCGAGTTCATCAGATTCACCATGCGTGTAGCCGCCCTTCATGCCGCCGCCGGCCATCCACATCGAGTAACAATCGGGATAGTGATCGCGGCCGAGGATGTCACCCTTGGCGGTGCGTCCCTCGCGAAACGGCGTGCGACCGAACTCGCCACCGCAGACGATCAACGTGTCTTCCAGTAATCCACGCTGTTTCAGATCCTTGATCAGGGCGGCAACCGGCCGGTCCATGGTGGCGCACTTCTTCGTCAGGCCGTCACGGATGTCTTCATTTGGCCCGGTCCCATGGAAATCCCAGCCCCAGTCGAAGAGTTGCACGAACCGTACGCCCTGCTCCACCAGTCGACGTGCCAGCAGACAGTTGTTGGCGAAACTCGCTTCACCGGGCTGGGCTCCGTAGGCTTCGATCGTCTGCGCAGATTCGCGGGAAATGTCCATTACCTCAGGTACCGCGGTCTGCATGCGAAACGCTAGTTCATACTGCGCAATTCGTGTCAGCGTTTCGGGGTGTCCCAGTTCCTCAGCCTGCAAATGGTTCAAATCGGCCAGCGCGTCGAGGGTCTGTCGCCGCAGTTCGCGATGCATGCCCGGTGGATCGGAGACATACAGCACCGGGTCGCCTTTGGAGCGGCACTGCACCCCTTGAAACACCGAGGGCAGAAAGCCGCTGCCATAGGAGTTTTTTCCACCGTTGGGTTGCACGCCGCTGGAAATCAATACCACAAATCCGGGCAAGTTTTCATTTTCGGATCCCAGTCCATAAGTCACCCAGGAGCCCAGCGACGGTCGCCCCGACTGCGGCGAACCGGTCAGCAGCAGCAATTCAGCCGGAGCATGGTTGAACTGATCGGTGGTCATTGAGTTGATCAGGCAGATTTCATCCGCCACGCTGTGCAGGTGGGGGATCGCATCGGACAGCCACATTCCACCCTCGCCGCACTGCGTGAACGTTCGCCGCGTTCCCAGTAGCTTGGGTGTCCCTGATGTGAAAGCGAAGCGTTTACCTGCGAGAAACGATTCGGGGCAATCTTGATCGTCGAGCTTCACCAATTGCGGCTTATAGTCGTAAAGGTCCAGATGGGGAGGCGAGCCGGTCAGGTGCAAATAAATCACGCGCCGGGCGCGAGGCTGGAAATGTGGTGCTCGCGGTGCCAGCGGATTGACTGGGGTAGCCGGTGAGGCGAGGCCGTCCCGCTCCAGGAGCGCGGTCAACGCCAAGCCTCCCATTCCCAGAGCCGATTGCTGCAGGAAGTTTCGCCGCGTCAGCGTTTGTAGGTGTGCGATTCGTGGATGCATGAGGAGAAAGCTGGCAGGAGGGAAGCGAAATTAGGGATGAACTTAGCGACGCATCAGCGTTTCATCTAAGTTCAGCAGGACATTGGCGACGGTGGTCCAGGCGGCGAGTTCGACCGCATCGAGGCCCGCGGGCAACGGTCCGAGCGGCTCCGTGGCCAAGTGCAGTGCCTGTTCGGGCCGGTTGCCGAGTTCTGCTGCTGCGGCCCGATACAGTTGCGTCAGCCGATCGAGTTCCGCTGGCTTCGGGTAGCGTGCCAAGCAGAGCCGAAATCCATAAGTCAGGCGTTCGTCGAGCGTCTGGCCGCCCTCGAGTGCCATCCGCCGTGCCAGCCCCTGAGCTGCCTCGATAAACACCGGATCGTTGAGCGTGACGAGGGCCTGTAGCGGCGTGTTGGAACGACTGCGGCGGAGCGTGCACACCTCACGGTTAGGAGCATCAAAGGTCGTCATTGATGGATAAGGATTGGACCGTCGCCAAGTGGTGTAGAGCCCGCGTCGATAGCGGTCTTCACCCTGGCTGGTCTGCCAATCGATGCCGCTGCCAAACGCGGCGCTCAAGCCAGTGGCCGGCTGGGGTGGATTGACCGGTGGCCCGTGTAACTTGTCGCTCAGTAGCCCGGCGATCGCGAGTGCCTGGTCTCGAATCGTTTCGGCGGTCAAGCGAAACCGAGGTCCGCGGGCGAGCAGACGATTGTCAGGGTCGTGTTCATCAGTCTCCGGATCGACTTTCGAAGACTGACGATAGGTTGACGACATCACGATCAACTTCACCAGCGCTCGTGTGTCCCACTGGAGCCGTAGCAGTTCCGTTGCCAGCCAATCGAGCAACTCTGGATGCGAGGGCAATTCGCCCTGCGAACCGAACTCTTCACTGGTAGCGACGATCCCAGTGCCGAACAGTTTTTCCCAGTAACGATTGGCGATCACGCGCGGCGTGAGCGGATTGGACTCATCGACCAGCCAGCGAGCGAGTGCCAATCGATCGGCGGGGCGATCTGACGGCAGCGGCGGAAAGACTGCCGGAGTGCCCGGCTGCACTTCTTGGGCAAGGTTCATGAAGTTGCCGCGTTCCTGCAGTCGTGTGATTCGACGCTGATCCGGCGGCAACTCACGCATGATCGGCACGGTGACCGGTTGAATGTTGGCAATTCGCTGACGTAGTGCCACTGCACGCTGCCGCTGAGTTTCCAGCAGCGGCGTAATCGTGCGGTAGTATTCTGTAATCCGGTTTTGCAAAGC
>CALELC010000295.1 GCA_937904535.1 uncultured Planctomycetaceae bacterium | reverse complement strand
GCGGGACTTCTGTGGGGCTCGAATCGCTGTTGGATGAAGCGGTTGCGCGGGCGATGACGGTTGTATGTGACCCGCAGCGGGCGGCAAAGCTCGATCCACCTCTGAGTGAAGCCGAACAGCGGGCGATTGCCGATGCCGTGGGGCATGGGGCGATCAAATATGCGGATTTGTCGCACCATCGTACCAGCGATTACAAGTTTGACTTGGAAAAGATGGTAGCGCTGGATGGCAATACCAGTGCCTATGTGCAGTACGCCTACGCCCGTGTGCAAGGGATCATGCAAAAGGGGGGGCTGGATGTTTCCGCGATCATGCAAAGTGCGACGCCGCCGCAGTTAACGGAGCCTGCTGAGCGTGCGCTGGCGATGACCCTGTTGCGCTTGGGTGAGAGCCTGCAGCAAGTGCGCGGCGATTATGCACCGAACTTCCTGGTGGATTATCTATATGACACCGCCAAAGCCTACGCGGTGTTCAATGACAGTTGTCCAGTGTTGCGCGCTGGTGATGAGGCGACAACGCGTTCGCGTTTGATTCTCGTGGCTTTGACGGCTCGCGTACTGAAAACCGGCCTGAATCTGCTGGGTATCAAAGTGGTTGACAGAATGTAGTGCCAAGGTGTTGGCATTGCTTGTGAATGGAACACAAGGCTGTAGAACCCCTTTCTTTGACTTTTTCTACTGTTGCCCCCTAGATATTGCTTGCAAAGGGCCTATAAAGCAAATATATAACTTGATACCAATCGGAATACGCTCATGTTGAGCTTTCCGAGTGTCTCTCATTGTGTTGGTCCGCAGAGGACCAAAGGAAAGGTCTTTCGATGGCAAAAAAAACTAACGGCCCCAACAAGTCGCAAGCAATCCGGGATTACTACGCTGCCAACCCAGACGCCAAGCCGAAGCAAGTGGTGGAAGCTTTGGCCGCTCAAGGTGTCGATGTCAGTGCCGCGTTCGTGAGCACGATCAAGTCGACTTCGATGACCAAGGGGTCGCGGAAGACCGGTGGCAAGCGTGGCCCGCGTGCTGCGAAGGCTGGTACTGAGACCGTTTCGCGGACCTCGACCCGTGGCGCAGCTGCCTCGCGTCGCAGCGAAGGCACCGTTTCGATCGAGAGCTTGGTCAAGGCCAAGGGACTCGTCAAAGAACTCGGCGGCCTGGACAACGCCATCAGCACGCTTGAAGCGCTGAAGCGATTGGCTGACTAACCCTGCCAAGGCGGCTGGGAGAAAAGCGAGCGGCGGCTACCAAACAGCTTCAAAATGATCGTGTGCGGCCTGAACCGGTGCACGGTCGCTCGGGAGCGTGTTACAATGTTCTTATCGTTCAGTTTAGCTCGTCGCTTCTGTTAATCGACCGGAGCTGGCCCTCGGCGAGGGCCGCTCACGCACCGGGCGAGAATCGGCGGGCTGGTTTTCCCGAGCCTTCAGATTCGCCGCCCGTTTTCATCGATGGCCGACCAACTTACACCGGATCAGTTTGTACAGCGGATCGTTGGAGCTGGATTGGCCGAGCCGGCCGTTGTGGAGCAGGCTCGCAGCACGTTGGGTGGCCAGGAGGTGACGCTGTCGGACATGGTCCGCACGATGCAGCGGCACGGCGTGGTCACGACGCTGCAAACAGAGAAACTTCTCAAAGGCGACCGAACGGGCTACTTCTATGGCCCCTATAAGGTGCTGTATCTGATCGGTGCCGGGACGTTTGCCCGCGTCTACCGAGCTTCGAAAGACAATGTCGAAGCCTTCGCGATTAAGGTGCTGCGGAAGCGGTTTCGCGACCAAATCGAGCAGACCGAGCAGTTTCTCCGCGAAGCGCGGATGGGCCTCAAACTGCGACATCCTAACATCGTCAGCATCTATGATGTCGACCCTGATGTCCGCAATCCCTATATGGTGATGGAGTTCGTCGAGGGGCAGACGCTGCGAGACTTGGTGCGCGTGCGCGGTAAACTCGATCCGTTGACGTCGCTAAAGTTGATGCATGATATCTGCTCAGCGCTGGCTTATGCGGCCACGCTCGGTATCAGTCACCGCGATATGAAGCTCTCCAACGTGTTGGTCAGCGGTGAGGGGCGGGCAAAGCTGGTGGACTTTGGTTTGGCTGCGCTCGCCGATCGCAATAACCCCGAGCAGGTTGCCGACTGTCCGAACGCTCGCGCGATTGACTACGCGGCCCTGGAGCGCGGCACCGGCGTCCGCAAAGATGATCCTCGTAGCGATATCTTTTTCGCTGGCAGCATGCTCTATCACATGTTGTCAGGGCGGGCCGCACTGACCGAAACGCGCGACCGGCTTGCGCGGCTAAATGTTTCGCGATTTCATGAAGTGAAGCCGCTGCATGAATTGATCCCGGACAATCCGCCGATGGTCAATCACATCGTCAGCAAGGCAATGGAAGTCGATCCGGAGAAACGATTTCAGTCGGCTGGGGCGATGCAAGCCGAAATCAAGAAGGCAATCGATCGGCTGGAACGTGGCGATGTCAGCCGACGCAGCGATATGGATGAAAGCGAGACGCTGCCGCAGTATGACGATGAGGACGGCCAGGTCGATGAAGGAGAAGGCCGTGTCGTGATGTTGGTGGAGAGCCAAGCGGCATTGCAAAACGCGGTTCGTGAGCGTCTGAAGGCCAAGGGATATCGTGTCTTGGTGATCTCCAACCCCAATCGTGCGCTGGATCGGTTTGTACCCGGTGAGGCACCACCGGCCGATTTGGTCATTTTCTCTGCTGCTGAATTAGGCTCCTTGGCCTTAGAAGCGCACAACGTATTCGCCAGCAACGAACACACCGCTGAGATTCCAACGGTGCTGCTCGTGGACCGTCGCCAAGAACGGATTATCAAGGAAGCGACGCGGGGGCCGCACCGCAAGTTGCTCGCGTTGCCATTGAAAGTCCGTGAGCTGCGCGGGGCGTTGGCTCAGCTCTTGGCCGGAACTCCGCGGCGTACCCTCTAATCACTACCGGTGGATGCGGCCGGCCGCTGCCTCGTGAGCCGGCCTATCCGTGTTGTTGACGGCTGTGCAGGCAAAGTTGCCGCGCCCCTTGCGGCTGAACTGGCCGATGGCCCAACGAGGTCCGCAGATAGGCTTGGACTCGCCGGGCTGTGCGAACCACCGGGCCGCTGAGTTATAATCGCGGCGACCAGCAGGTCTCTTTTCCCTCCGCTTTCCCTCCCCCCCAATGCAGGAGCATGCTATGGCTGGATCCGACTGGATGCGCTTCTTCCCTCCACGAACTTTTGCTTCCCCGCCACGCAGACGGTGCTGTGGTGTGCCGGTGCTGACGACGTTATTGCTGTTGTTGGTCGGACAACTGACGGCCAGTGCCGCTGACGAGCCCAAAAACATCTTGATGATTGCTGGCCGGCCGAGTCATGGATTTGGCTCGCACGAGCATTATGCCGGGCTAAAAGTATTGGCTGAGACGCTCGCAGCCAATGAACCACAGCCGAAGGTGCAAGTGGTCCGTGGTTGGCCCGAAGATGCCAAGCTGATTGAAGCTGCCGATACCATTGTGATTTATGCCGACGGCGGTGCAGGTCACCTGGCGCTCCCGCATTTAGAAGCCTTGTCAAAGAAGTTGGATGCAGGTTGCGGGCTTGTCTGTTTGCATTACGCGGTGGAAGTCCCCAAAGGAGAGCCTGGCGAGGCTTGGTTGAAGTACCTCGGCGGCTATTTCGAAACCCACTGGTCGGTCAATCCGCACTGGCGCGCGCATTTTGAAACCTTGCCTGAGCACGCCATCACTCGTGGTGTGGAACCGTTCTCTTTGCAGGACGAGTGGTATTTCCACATGCGGTTTACGGAGACTCCGGGGGTGACCCCGATTCTGCAGGCGGTTGCTCCGGAATCGACGATGCGGCGGCCCGACGGTCCTCACAGCGGCAATCCTCACGTCCGCAAATCGGTCGCGGCTGGCGAGCCACAAACCGTTGCCTGGGCATTTGAACGACCCGATGGCGGGCGTTCTTTCGGTTTCACGGGAGGCCACTTCCACTGGAATTGGGGCAATCCGGTAGTCAGTCGGCTGGTTGCCAATGCAATCTTGTGGTCGGCCGGCGGTGAGGTACCTGCTGCAGGGGTGGGCGCAAAACCCTTAAAGGTTGAGCGGCTGTTGGAAGATCAGGATTTCCCCAAGCCCGATGATTTTGATGCCGAGCAGATCGCGAAAGAATACGATCTGTCGATGTTGCAACGTCCTGGCCCGGCGGCGGATGCGAAGCAGCTATATGTTTCACAGCCCGTTGCGTCTCGCACGCCGGGGCATGCCGTCGAAATCAAAGTTGATTTGCAGGGCACTCAGGAATTGTTCTTGGTGGTGACCGATGCAGGCGATGGTTTTTCGTGTGACTGGGCGAACTGGATCGATCCGGTCGTGGTTGGCCCGGCGGGAGAATTATCGCTGCTCGAATTGCCCTGGAAGCGGGCTACAACTGGATTTGGTGAAGTCCGGAAGAATGCCAATGCAGAAGGGCGACCGGTGAGCGTTGCCAACCGGTCGATCACACAGCCGGCGATTGGAACTCATGCCAACAGCGTGATTCATTATTCGATTCCCGCTGGCTATGAGACGCTTCGCGTGACCGGGGCGTTGGATAGCGGTGGTACCAATCAAAACGATGGCAGCAGCACCAGTGTGCGGTTCGCCGTCTACGCCGATGCCGCTCCGTCCTTTGCAGAAATCGAAAATAAGCTCACCCAGGCACTGCGAGATCCCGCCAATGCGGTGGCGGGGTTTGAGATTGCTCCGGGACTGGAAGTCACTCTATCGGCCTGCGAGCCGACCTTGAAAAGTCTCACTAACCTCGACATCGATGATCGAGGTCGAGTGTGGGTGTGTGACGTGATGAACTATCGCGGCAACAGTGGCTCGCGCCCCGCGGGTGACCGCATCTTGATTCTCGAAGACACCGACGGCGACGGTGTCATGGATCGCGAGAAAACGTTCTATCAAGGCACCGACATTGATTCGGCGATGGGGATCTGCGTGCTGGGAAACGAGGTCATCGTTTCGGCGGCCCCTTTTGTTTGGCGGCTGATTGATGACAACGGAGACGATGTCGCCGATCGCAAAATTGCGATGTTCACTCAGACGGGGCAGCATCAGCACGACCATTCGAATCACTCATTTGTGTTCGGCCCCGATGGCAAGCTGTACTGGAACTTCGGCAACACCGGACAAGTGGTTAAAGATGCTCAGGGAGAAGTCGTGGTCGACATCCATGGGCGGCCGGTCATCGATAACGGGAAACCCTTCTACGGAGGCATGGTATTTCGTTGTGATCTCGATGGCAGCAACTTTGAGGTTGTTGCCCATAACTTTCGCAACAATTATGAGCTAGCGGTCGATTCATTTGGGACGATTTGGCAGAGCGACAATGATGACGATGGAAATCGAGGCACTCGGATCAACTTCGTCATGGAGCATGGCAATTATGGCTACCTGGATGAGTTGACAGGGGCCGGCTGGCGAGCCGATCGAATCAACGTTGAAGCTGAGATTCCGCTGCGACATTGGCACCTGAACGATCCTGGTGTGGTGCCCAACGTGCTGCAGACCGGGGCGGGGTCGCCATCAGGAATCTGCGTGTATGAGGGCCGGTTGCTGCCCGAGCGGTTCCAGAATCAGATGATCCACTGCGATCCCGGCCCAAACGTGGTTCGCGCTTATCCGACTCGTGTCACTGGGGCTGGGTACGCCGCGACAATCGAGCCGCTGGTAACGGCCGGTAGCGACCGCTGGTTTCGCCCCGTGGATGTTGCGACCGCCCCTGACGGCTCCTTGTTCGTGACTGATTGGTATGACTCAGGCGTGGGGGGCCACCGCCATGAAGATATTGAACGTGGCCGGCTGTACCGGATTGCTCCGCCGGGAACGCCTTACAAAGTGCCAACTTTCGATTACACGACAGCGCGGGGCGCGGCGGAGGCACTGCGGAGTCCGACGAATGCCGTGCGGTACAAAGCTTGGATGGCGCTGCATCAGATGGGCGACGGTGCGGGAGCAGAGCTAAAGCGGTTGTACGCGGATCCCGATCCGCGGATTCGTGCCCGCGCGCTGTGGTTGCTTGGAAAGATCCCAGGACGCGGCGAGACGTATGTACGTTTGGCGCTGGGCGATGAGGACGCGGATATTCGCGTGACGGCGATTCGCTTACTGCGGCAACTCGATTTGGTGCCTTCCGCCATGTTGGCTGCAGTGGTCGATGATCCATCGCCAGCCGTCCGTCGTGAGGCACTGGTCGCTCTCCGCTATGATTCCTCGGCGGTGATGCCGGAATTGTGGGCGCGATTGGCCGTACAGCATGATGGCCAGGATCGCTGGTATTTGGAGGCACTCGGCATTGCAGCGGATGTTCGTCCCAGCGATTGCTATCGAGCCTTGACGAAAGTGTCTGCGTCGACGGCCCCCCACGTGATGGCCGACCTGCTGTGGCGACTGCGTGCACCCGAGGTCGTGGAGCCCATCGTGCAGTTGATCGCTGACCCGCAGACCGAACTCACTTCGACTGATCGTTATTTTCGGGCGCTGGAATATCATCCGGTGGAAACGCGATCGCGGTGGCTCAAAGCTGCGTTCCTGAACGAGCCATTCGCAACGTCTGCAACGGACGATGAAACACGTGCGAAACACGACGCGATCATGGTGCGAAGCTTGCAGCGCGTCGATTCGCCTGCGGAGGTTGTCAACGGCGAGGTCGCCCAAGCGGTGGTGCGTTACATTCGCAGCCGAAAGGGGACGGGTGAGTTCCTCACATTGATCAAACAGCTGTGTCCCAGTGGGTTTGCTGCCGATTTAGTGGAGATGGCTCTTAGCAGCCGCGACGACTCGGTGGCGGTCGAAGCGGTGCAGTTGATCGCATCCTCGCAGGATGGCAAGCAGCAACTTGACGAGGCGCTGGCCACGGCCGATCCGGCCGGAGCGCAGCGACTGGTCAAGTTGCTGGGCCTGCTCGGCGATCCCACCGCACTGGAGATGTTGGTTGGTTTGGCAAGCGATGCAGAGGTGGACTATGCGATCCGGTCGGCAGCGGTTCGCGGTCTGGCTGGCAGTGCGTTGGGGGCCAAACGCCTAGTTGCTTTGGCCGGCTCAGGCGAGTTGGTAGCTGA
>CALELC010000294.1 GCA_937904535.1 uncultured Planctomycetaceae bacterium | reverse complement strand
CTCTTCCGATCTTGAGGCTGCAGGCTGAACTCCAACAGAGGAAGATGCAGGCTGAAGGCTGAACTCCAACGATGGCTGAAGCCTGAACTCCAACGATGAACTCCTACTGGGAACTCCAACGGGGATTCGCAACATGTACCTCACCGAAAACCCGGTCCTGCAGCGCGAGTTGCTGGTCAACTTGCGGACTGGGCGAGCGTTCTTGTTGCTGGCGATCTACCAGATCCTGCTAGCCGCTGTGGTGCTGTTGGCCTGGCCCTCGGATCAGCGGCTGGATTTGACCACCAGCCCGCCATCGGCCCGCCGGCTCGTCGATCTGTTCTTTCTCGGTCAGTACGTGATCGCTTCGTTGATGGCCCCTAGCTTTGCGGCCGGCGCCATCACCGGCGAGAAAGAACGCGCGACCTATGAGATGCTGCTGGCCAGCCCCCTGAAGCCGGCGGCGATCGTGATCGGCAAGATGATCGCTTCGCTGACCCACCTCGGCATGCTGATCATCGCCTCGCTGCCGATCATCGTGCTCTGCCTGCCGCTGGGCGGGGTCAGCTTGTATGAGGTGTTGGCGGCGTACCTGGGCCTAATCATCTCCGTGATTCTGTTCGGCGCGATCGGAGTTGCCTGCAGCAGCTACTTTTCGCGAACCAGCGCCTCGCTTGTCGTCAGCTATCTGATCATTCTGCCGCTGGTGATGCTCGGCGTGCTGTTTTGGCGGAGCTTGGAAGGCAGCGGTGAGCTGCGGCTCAAGCTGATGCTGCTGGTCGTGCCGGCGTATGCGATTTCCGCGGTGATGTTGCTGTGCGGCAATGCGGCAGGACGGATGCTCTACCCGCCGGACGTCGGCAGCGAAGGCAAGGAGGTGATCGACCCGGACCGCGAGAACGAACAAGCCGTCGGTCTGGTGATCCAGCGCGATCAGTTCCCGGATCGGCTGTTTGCCCCGCCGAAGAAACAGACGTTGATGCCCGATGGCACCAACCCGATTTACGACAAAGAGATTCACAGCGAAATCTTCAGTCAGGGGACGTTGATGCTGCGGCTGGTGATTCAGATCAGCATGCTGCTGGCGATCCCGCTGATGGCTTGGCTGCTGTTTGCCGACGTGGAGCGTTCGCCCTGGTTTGTGGTCTATGTGATCGTGTTCAACATGCTCGTCGGGCCTGTGTTTTTGGCGGGCAGCATCAGCAGCGAACGCGAGCGACAGACGCTCGACCTGTTGATCACCAGCACCGTCACCTCTTGGCAAATTCTGTGGGGCAAGTTGTTGGTCGGCTTTCGAGTTTCGTTTGTGCTGACCTGTTTCCTGCTGTGGCCGCTGCTGCTGGCTGCAGGACTCGTCGACAGCTTCTGGTCGAACTGGGTGTCCGTACTGCTGATGTTTGCAATCGTGATCATGGTGTGTGTCACCAACAGCGTGATTGCGATGTTTTGTTCAGCATTTGCACACAAGACGTCGATTTCTTTGATGACGACTTACACGCTGATCCTGCTGCTGTACACCTTGCCGGTTACCGTGACAGCACTCTTGAGAATCCTAGAAATCGATTTGGCCTGGACCGAATGGTTGGGTGCCACCAGTCCTTTTGCGGCCTTGTTTGCTCTGCCGCTGGATAGCAACATGACCCGCGACGGGAACGCGCCCGCCAACGTAGGCGACCTGCGATTGGTTGCCCTCTATTTTCTCACCAGTAGTCTGATCACGGCCACGATGCTCGGCGCGACGGTGCTGCGACTGCGGGCGCGGCACTCGCTCGGAGAATGAGCCTGGCGAGGGGCACCGCTTGCACTGACGCGGCAGTGAGTCGATGATCGCCACCGCATCACCTTCCTCTCAATCCGATTCACGATCATGAGCTCCGGCAGCGAATCCCCTTCCACCTCCTCATCCTCGCCAGCCGTTTCGTTTGCCGACCGCCTGGCGGCGGCAATCGAGCAGCGACACTCGGCCGTCTGTGTGGGGCTCGATCCGCGGACCGCATCGCTGCCACCTGCCCTGCGACCGGCGGTCGCTGATGACTGGGCAGCGGTTGCCGAAAGCTACCGCGCATTTTGTTGTGGGATTATCGATGCGGTGGCCGATGTGGTGCCTGTGGTCAAACCGCAGGCCGCGTTCTTCGAGCAGCTCGGTCCGGCGGGCATGACAGCGTTGGCGCGCGTCGTCGAGCACGCGATCGCCAACGGCCTGCTGGTGGTGCTCGATGGCAAACGCAATGACATCGGCAGCACCGCCGAAGCGTATGCCGCCGCGTATCTTGGGCCATCCAGCCCCTGGCGCTGCGACAGCCTGACAGTCAGCCCGTACCTCGGCGATGACAGTTTGGATCCATTCGTCACCGCCTGCGATACCAGTGCCAGCGGTATCTTCGTGCTCGTGAAAACCTCCAACCCCGGCGGCGGTTTTTTGCAAGACCGCGTGAGCGACGGCGAGTCGCTTTATCGCCGTGTTGCCGACTGGGTCACCCGGACGAATCAGACGCGGCTCGGCACCAGTGGCTATGGTCCGATCGGTGCTGTGGTCGGAGCGACCTATCCCGAACAGCTCGCAGAGCTGCGTGCAGCAATGCCGGGAGCCTTCATTCTGATCCCCGGATTTGGCGCTCAGGGCGGGGCAGCGGCGGATGTGGCCGCTGGCTTCGATCACAACGGTGGTGGCGCGATCGTCAACAATTCCCGCAACATCTTGTTTGCCTACCAGCGACCAGAGTTCAAAGACAGCTACGGTCCAGGCAAGTGGCAAGAGGCGGCTCGTGCGGCGACGCTCGCCATGAACGAAGAACTCAACGCGGTACGGGCTGCTCGCTGAGTGCCCCGTCGCTGCGTTCCAACAAGAGCTCGCGGTGCGCGATCACCGCTTGGCGGACGGGGCTGCCCTTGCGGGTCAGCAAGCCAGGAAATTCGGCCAGCGATCGCGCCAGCACCCGCACTTGCCGCGGCTGCTGCCACGCTGGTAGATCGGCAAGGCACTGACCGATCTGCTGCTCCCAGTCGTCCCGCTGCCGCAACTCCGGCAGCACGTCGATCCATAGCTCCAGATGCCGGTCATTGGGTATCAACAGCGCGTGCAACACACCGCTGAGCCCAAGTACCCGTTGTTCGATCGGCCCAGGGTGGACTTTCCGAGCATTGGATAGCGTGATTCGGTCGTCGACGCGGCCGAGAATTCGATATTGCCCGTCGCGCGGATCGACCTCGACAAGATCACCGGTATCGAGCCAACCGTCAACGATCCGGCGAGCGGTCTCTTCCGGATCGTTCCAGTAGCCGAGCATCACTCCTTCGCCGCGGACCCACAGCCGCCCATCCGCCGCAACGCGTGTCTGCCAGCCCGCGACCGGTCGTCCCACTCGCTGCGGCCGCGCGTTATCGGGACTCGCCGAGCAGATCACCGGCGACGTTTCGGTCATCCCATAGCCCTGGATGACGATGACACCACGCTGGGCAAACGCTGCAAAGGCTTCGGCTGGCAGTGCAGCGCCGCCACAGCCGAGCAGGTGCAAACGGCTTAGTTCCGGCGGCAATGGCTCTGCCGCTTGGCCAGCGGTGGGTGCGGGCCACTGACCCAGCAGCCGCAGCGCGACGCTCGGCACCAGATTGACGAGTGTCGGACGTACCTGAGGAGCAACGCGCTGCCAACCGTCCCAACCGCTGGTGATCGCCAGGCTACAACCGCTGAGCAACCACGTCCCCAGGTCACAGGTCCGCGCGTAAGCATGACAGATCGGCAGCAAGCACACCCGCACATCATCGGGCGATTGCGGGACGGCCTGCAGCTTGGCCGCAGCGTTGCTGGCCAGGTTGCGGCGGCTGAGCGTCACCGCTTTCGATTTGCCGCCCGTTCCGCTGGTAAACAGGATCAGCGCGGGAGCGTCAGGGTTATGAGACGCCGAGGCCTGCAGCAGTTCATTCGCAGCGGCCGGATCAGGATCGGCCGCTGCACCAGCCGCGGCGGCGAGTGACTTGCTCAGCCAACGGCCTTCGACCTGCTGAGCCAGTCGCTTCTGTGCAGGACCATCGAGCAGCGGATCGAGTGGCACTTCGATCAAGCCCCTGGCCAGCGAGGCCAAGGCGACCAGCACGCCCTGACAAGAATTACCGGAGGCGTGCACCAGCCGATCGCCGGGAGAGAACCCGGCGGATTGCAGTTCAATCGCCAGACGCCGCACGCGGGCGGCGAGCTGGCTCCAACTCAGTTCAACGAGCGACTCGGTCGCAGCGTCGCCGCAACCGGTTGCTTCACAGAGCAGCGCCGGCGCATGGGGATCAGTCAACGCCCACCGCGGCCAGTCGAACATCGCGCCGGCCGAAGCCGGCTGAACAGAGCTTGGCAAGGCTTCGTAGCCGGTTAACTAGGCGTTGGCGCCAAGCAGGGCGCGGAGCTTCGAGCCGTTACCCGCCTGACCGAACTGGGTCATGCGATCGACACAGACCTGCTTCATCGCTTCACGAGCCGGCTTGAGGTAGTCGCGCGGGTCGAACTTCGTCGGTTCCTGTGCCAACACCTTGCGGATCGCCCCGGTGATCGCCAAGCGGCAGTCGGTGTCGACGTTGATCTTCCGCACGCCGCTCTTGATCCCGCGTTGGATTTCTTCGACCGGCACGCCATAGGTCTGTTTGATCTGGCCACCGAACTCGTTGATGATGTCTTGCAACTCCTGCGGCACGCTGCTGCTGCCGTGCATCACCAGGTGGGTGTTGGGCAGCCGAGCGTGAATCTCTTCGATCCGCGACATCGCCAGCACTTCGCCGGTCGGCTTCTTGGTGAACTTGTAAGCGCCGTGGCTGGTGCCGATGGCGACTGCCAAGGCGTCGACGTTGGTATCGGCCACGAAGCGTTCCGCTTCTTCGGGATCGGTCAGCAGTTGATCATGGCTGAGCTTGCCAACGGCACCGTGACCGTCCTCTTGTTCGCCTTCACCGTGCTCCAGCGAGCCGAGGCAGCCGAGTTCGCCTTCGACCGAGACGCCGCGAGCGTGTGCCAATTTCACCACTTCGGCGGTGACCCGCACGTTGTACTCGTAGCTGGCGGGCGTCTTGCCGTCTTCTTCGAGCGAGCCGTCCATCATCACGCTCGTGAAGCCGTTTTCGATCGCCGACAAACAGGTCGCCGGGCTGTTGCCGTGGTCCTGGTGCATCACGATCGGGATATGCGGATAGAGTTCCACAGCGGCCAGCATCAGGTGCCGCAGATAGGCATCTTGCGAGTAAGACCGGGCCCCACGCGACGCTTGGATGATGACCGGAGAGTCGGTTTCCTCAGCCGCCATCATGATCGACTGGATCTGTTCCATGTTGTTAACGTTGAACGCGGCAACGCCGTAGTCGTTTTCGGCGGCGTGATCCAGAACGACGCGCAGCGGCACAAGAGCCATAACCAATTCCTTAACTTGTGAGTGAATAAACGATGCGCACGATTATGTCGCCCACAGCCGAGACCGCAAAGGTGGCTCGCCGGGTTCAGGCGGCAAAGCGAGATTGCCGCAACCGGATCTGTTCACCCGCAGCAGCGGAGTTTACGCTACGCACAGCGAGCGAGAGCTAGTGTGTATCCACCCCTTTACCGGATGCCCGTGGCGACCGCTTCGCCCGGCATCTCACGCTTTTGAAAGGTTACCACTGTGCTCGCGTCACTCCGGTCTCGCTCACTGTTTGGGGTCAGCTTGGTTTTGCTGGCAGGGCTGGTTCCGTTGGCCACGCCTCAGCTCACCTGGGCACAACAAACCACGGTCGAGCAACCGGGACCAGACGTCGCTCCGGAGCCCGTTACCGTCGAAGCGCCCACGACCGGTGCAGACGCCGCAGCCCAGTTGGCTGAGTTGCAATCCGCGGTCGAAGCAGCCGCACTGGCCGGACACAACGCCTGGATGCTGGTCTGCTGTGCGTTGGTGCTGTTCATGACCGCCCCGGGGCTCGCGATGTTCTATGGCGGTTTGGTCCGCCGCAAGAACGTGCTGAGCGTGATGATGCAGTGCGTTTTCCTGATGGGCCTGATGACCGTGCTCTGGTCGCTCTACGGCTATTCCTTCGCCTTCGGCGGTGCCGGCGGCTGGTTTGGTAACACCGAATACCTGTTCATGGACAACGTGCAGCGGTACTGGGATGCGGAGGCCGGCGCTCCGGTCACCCCGATGGCCGACGGCATTCCGGTGCTGACCCACATGCTGTTCCAGGGGATGTTCTTCATCATCACCCCGGCGCTGATCTGCGGTGCGTTCGCCGAGCGGATGAAGTTCAGCGCGATGGTCGTGTTCTCGATCCTCTGGGGAACATTCATTTACTGCCCCCTTTGTCACTGGGTCTGGGACGGCGGGCCACTGGCATACGGTGAAGACGGCATCGCGGGGGGCGCGCTCGATTTCGCTGGCGGCACGGTGGTGCACATCAGCAGCGGTGTGTCGGCGCTGATCGCAGCGATTTTGATCGGGCCGCGGATGGGTTTCCCGAGCGAGCCCCATCAACCTCACAACCTCACCTACACCGCTCTCGGAGCGACGATGCTGTGGATCGGTTGGTTCGGCTTCAACGCGGGCAGCGAACTGCTATCGGACGATCTGACCAGCAGCGCCTTTGCGGTCACGCATTTTGCAGCCGCGGCCGGAGCGGTCGCCTGGGCGCTGACGGAGTGGCTGCTCAACGGTAAGCCGACCGTGTTGGGCGCCAGCAGCGGTGCGGTTTCAGGATTGGTTTGCATCACGCCAGCCGCTGGCTTTGTTCAGCCGATGCCCGCCTTGGCGATGGGTGCCGCTGCCGGGATCGTCTGCTACTTTGCCTGCTCGTCGCTTAAACGGCGGCTCGGCTACGACGACGCATTGGACGCGTTCGGTGTGCACGGTGTCGGAGGCACCCTCGGAGCGGTGCTGACCGGTGTGTTCGCCACACGGGCTTGCTGGGACATCGCCGAAGGCCAACCGTTGGGGCTGATCGAAGGCAATTCGCAAACGATCGTTGGCCAGGTCGTCGCAGTCCTGATCACCTATGTATTTGCTGCCATCGGCAGCTACATCCTGCTGAAGCTGATCGATGCCCTGATCGGATTGCGAGTTCGAGCCGAAGTGGAACAACGCGGCCTCGATTTGATCGAGCACGGTGAAGAGGCCTATAGCTTGATGTAATCCCTCGCTGTGCCGATGGGTTGGTGAATGACCATCCGTCGGTGGAGTTGCCATTTTTGATCGAGCGTCTTCCAACGACGCTCGGCTGCGGTTACTTTGATAAGGCATTGATGCTGTCGCCTCGCGATGGCATGAGTGCTAGCAACGCTTGGTGGCACGTCATGGCTTCTGGGTCATGGGTGCAAACAGGGAACTCCGGTGCAACTCCGGGACGGCCCCGCCGCTGTAAGTCGCGCGGTCAAGGCGAGTCGATCTTTTTCGGATCCGCTTGCTGTGACCCAAGGAATGCTCCTTCTTGATCGAAGTGCCATTGCTAAACGTCGGTTTAGTGAGAAGGCAGTGAGCGATTCCGACGCGATGAGTCAGAAGACCTACCAAGCGTGATGACGACATGGGCCCTCTCGGGTTGGGGCAGGTCGTTGCTCAGAATCGGTCTCGACACGTTTCCCTGGTGAACTGAAACCTGCGTTTCAGCCAGCCATGCTCCCTTCCAAGCAATGAGTCTTTGCAATGGCAAAGTCGATGCGCCCGCGCGCTGGTTTTACACTGGTCGAGCTTTTGGTGGTGATCGCCATCATCGGCGTTTTGGTGTCGCTGCTGCTGCCGGCTGTACAAGCGGCTCGGGCCAGCGCCCGGCGGATGCAATGTCAAAACAACCTGAAGCAGATTGTGTTAGCACTGCACAATTATATGAGTGTTCATCGTGAACATTTGGTGCCGTACGTTTCCGAAGATGCCAATCGCTTGCGCTATATCAGCACTTACAGCGGCCCACAAGGCAAGGCGCAGTTTTGGTTTGGGATGCTCGACTACGACCAACCGGCGATCGCCAATCAACTCGATTACACGCTGGGGCCGCTGGCGCCGTTCATCGAAACCAGTTATGCCACGTTCCAGTGCCCCGACTTTGGACCGGCCCAAATGGATGCCGTTCGTTATGGCAAACCCGCATCGGGCTATGGCTACAACGGCATTTACTTATCACGTGGTTCGGGCATCGAGTGGCCCGCTCCAGACTACGTTGCAACCGCTAGTGGAAAGCCGCTGGCTCAGCGACTGGCTGCGGTGGCGCAGACCAATCAGACCATCGCCTTCGCCGACTCAGCGCAGGTTCGCAGTCTAACCTTTATGCCGCCGACCTATAGCTTTGAAGAAAACTGGTTGCTGGAACCGCCGAGCAATAACTTTCCCAGCATCCACTTTCGGCATCAGGGAGCCGCTAATGTGGCGTTCCTCGATGGTCACGTTGAGTCGCGGGCACTGGAATACCACACCGAAGTTCCTGGTCCCAATTATCTCACCCCTGAGCAGGACGAGATGATGCGCGACCGGAATCTCGGGTTTGTGAGCAATGGCAATCTGAGTAACCCGGAACAGCAGGATGAACTCTATGATCTGCGATAAGATTCGAGAACGGTCGGTGCGTTATTGCTTAGAATGGCCCGTCGCCGGCCGCTGGCTACGCCGATGGCGGCATGCGATTGCCCTGAGCGGGACTCTGGGACTCGTTGGCTGCAGTGAGACTCAAACGCCTGCGCCAGAATCGGTGTATTTTGACACAGCCAGTGGACAAGCAGTGATGTTTGCTGCGGGCAGCGAGTATCCAGCCGTTCATCCTGAAACCGGCCAGCCAACGCTCTTGCCGACGATGCACTGCCCCAAATGCAACGCTTGGCGCCCAGTCCCGCCGCCGGAACAACTCAACCGCTCGGCTGCTCTGGCGGTGTGCCCGAAATGCCGCGGGCGATTGCAAATCGAGGGTCCGATACCCTCGCCATGACCCCTGTTTACCGGAGCTTACTGTGACGGTTGCGTCGCCCTGTATCGGTCTCTGCGCGGTCGACGAAAACCGTATCTGCCGCGGCTGCCATCGCACCCTCGGCGAGATCGCCAGTTGGTCGCTGGCATCCGATGAGCAGAAACGTCGCATTCTACTGGCGGCCCGTCAGCGTGCAGGCCGTCCAGATCCACACATCTCTGACGAGCACCCCGCGAACTCAAGCCGCTCGACGCGGAATTGATCTCGCTTGCGGCGCCGGCTGCGATTCGGCAGGCAGCACGCAGGAGGCCGTCGCGCCCTCTTGCGACAGTCGCTCCAGCTGCTCGCTGGCCAATCGGTCCCAGCGCCCAATTTTGATACTCATCGGCACATCAACTTCGTCATGCCGGGTCTCAGTTGCTGCCGCGTCACGGCGGGCAAAGCTGTTGACCGCTAGCCACAGTTCCAGCCCTTCAGCGACCAGGTTCACGGACTTGATCGCAGCCATTTCAGTACGTGAATCTTTGCCGCCGTAGATCGGTAACCAACAACCGACGCGGCCAGCAAAGTCACGCATCAAGAACAGCGAGAGCGCCGGAAACTTGGAGTACATCTGCACGGGGTAGGCGAGCGAACCAACAACCGGCAGGATACCGACCACCAGCGCATCTCGATAATCCGCCGCCGGTCGGCCGCTGGCCATCATCC
>CALELC010000293.1 GCA_937904535.1 uncultured Planctomycetaceae bacterium | reverse complement strand
TGCGAAAGCCATTCATTATTTCAGCGACATTTACCTGGTTGGTTTATTCTGCCGCTCTGGTCTGCAGTGCGGCGACGCAGCCGTTCATCATGAAGCAAGCAACGTACGAGCATGACCACTGCGCCTTTCGCCGCGAGGCGGAGCTCGATGCAAATGATGAGGCAACACTCACCCTTATCGTCCCTCCCAAAGAGAAGGACTTCGTTTTAAATTCAATTCACACTAGCCATCCTGCTCGAATCACTCAAACAGCATCCACCAATGGCAATGTGGTCTTCACGATCCGGCTGACGAGCACCGCAAAGGCCACTGTGGGCGTGACCTATCTAATTAAACCAAATGCCGAAACACATCGCTTCAGATACGGAATCGAGCTCACTACCAGTCAGCTCGATGGATACACGCAAATATTTGATTGCTCGGGCAGTAACGCAAGCTGGGAAGATACGCGACTGGTTATTCACCATGGGCAGTTAGGAATGGGGTTCCGAGTGACTATGCAAGCAGGTGAATCAGTCATTGTCCCCATACCTTGCTTAACAGATTACCCAGTAACCCTTGCTCGGGAAGAATACTACCGGTTGTTCGAAAACCAAGTTTATGAAGTGCACTCCCTAATAAATCCAGGAACAACCCTTTTGCCTAAAGGGAATGTCAGAGTTTTAAACGGTGGCATCCTCCAGTTCGTAACTCAACTCGAGGCTGACTTGGCAGCCGCGGCAAAAGTTGACCTACGTACTGCGAGCGTTGCCCCTTCCGTCGTAGAAGCCGTTGTGGGCAGCCAAGAGAAACGATGGTACAAGGTCGTCAATCTGGACGCAGGAATACTCCATTTCCAGACGCGTTCCGTGCAGCCTCTAACTTTAAAAAATAAGACACAAAAATTAATCACCATACATGCAGGCAATGGCAAGATAGCTAAAATTCCTTCGTCGGAAACCATCAGTCTCGCCTTCCCAGTAGGCAACCTCGATCCGACCACAAGTGCCAATCTCTTTGATTTGACCTCCGCAAAAATTGACGAGCACGTTAGCAATCTTGACAAAGGAATAGTAGCTTTCCCCACCGAGGCTATCGAGAGCAAGATTGGCGATGCCCTCGTGCAACTCAAAACAATTCAAGACGAACTTGAAGCGATCGCAAAACTCCAGGCTGCCAAGCAGATCATCGAAGATCGGCTGAAGGACTTGTTGGGTACCGAAGCTCCTGCACCGATCCTGCAATCCCTCACCCAACAGCTGTCTAAAATCGCTGAACAAATTAACCAACACAAAAAGAAACAGGAGCAAGCGACCATTGACCTAACGGAGGTATTGTTCAACTGAGCAATGCTACCTAGTGAACCTTGTTTCAGGTTATTCCGGATTGGTGCTGAGCCACTGTTCTGGACGGGTAATGCCCTGTAGAGCAGGCCCTGCTGGAGCAAATCGGCCACCAGTCCCGCAGTGTCCACCAATACGCTTGCGCGTATCGGATTGTTCAGTGCATCTGCTGACCGGCGGCTTCAGCATGGCCGCTGCTCCGGGTAGCCTAGGACGGTGCTCAGCTCCGCACTGAACAACCGGAATCGAGCCAAGCTGCCCAATCCAGTCTCGATCGCTGCCTCGCTACGCTCCGCGACTAGCACTTCAGTAAAGCTCTGCTGCTGACTGTCGACTAGACGTTTTCGCCAGGCGTACAAGGTAACCACTGAGCAACCTTGATTTCACAGAATTCGGCGCCGGTCATCCCCGGTCGCTTGCACCGGCGACGAACCTGCCGTCAAATCGCCTCACTCTTTTCGCCACGCCAGCCCCTCTCCTGAGTCCGTTAAATAAAATAGCTCAAGCCGCCGCCTACCGCATAACGCAATTTACCGGACGGTTACCCGGAACCTGCCAAATCTACCGCCAGGAAATCCAAGACAATCGCTACTCTTTAGCAATCCTGCGGACTGCAGCGCGGCAATTCGCATAGAAAACATGTTCTGAAACTGCCCCCCGGCAGAGGTTTTGCCGATACAAGGGGGGCTGGATAGCCCCGACGATTTTCAAGTGCGATCTGTTTGTGTCGGCGGCGCTCCTGGCATGTCACTGCCGAGCAACAACCACGGAAGAGCGGCAGTGACTTTGGTTTTTGCTATAT
>CALELC010000292.1 GCA_937904535.1 uncultured Planctomycetaceae bacterium | reverse complement strand
CCGCGGGCTCGGGAGGTTGCTGACGAGCCGCAATCCACTGCTGGAATTCATTTTGCGGCAAGGCAACCACCACCAATCCCATCAGCGCATGCTGCACACCACAGTACTCGGCACACTGACCGCGAAAGATGCCGGGACGTTCCGCTGCCAGCCAAGTTACATTGGTTTTATCTGGCAACAGATCCATCTTGCCTTGTAAGTTCGGCACCCACAGACTGTGGATCACATCCGCGGCAACAAGCTCCACACGTACCGGCTGACCGACCGGAATATGAATCTCATTAGCAGTGACAATCCCAAGCTCGGGATACTCCACTTCCCACCACCACATGTGCCCGGTCACGCGGATGGTAACTTCGGTCGTTGGCATCTTCAGCGCAACCTGCGCACGAAGCGTGACCATCAACAAGCCGAACAACACGAAGGCGGGCAAGACGATGCCGCAGACGACGATAAACTTGCTGCCAACAGGAGAATGCTCAGCCGCCTGAGCAGTGCGTGGGCGGATGGCAATCGCCAGCAAGATCAACACGGCAACAAACACCGCGGTACAAACGCCGAACAACACCCACCACAGCCAAGCGATGTGCGCCGAGGCCGAACTGGCCGGATGTAACATCGATTGAGGATGCTCGCGGTGACATCCGGTGACCAGCAGGACTGAGGCAGCGATGACAGATGCCAAACCAGGCCAGGCACGCTGCGGCAAAATCGCAGTTTGCAGGTTAGTGAGTCTCTTGGTACCTTCCCGATGCGCTCGTAAGCTCTCTCCTGCCATGTCAACGCATCCCCTAGGGTTGGAGTGGGAAGGTCTGAACCACGTGGCAGAACTCAACCAGTGCCGTCAGTTGATCATCATCCAATCGGCCTTGATAACTTGGCATCTTCACTCCAGCCGGCGGCTGCAAGATATACTCCCGAATCTTGTCACGTGACATCTGGCCCTGCAGAGAAGCAAAGTCAACTGCGAACTTTCGGCCGTGACCAGCAACCGGATGACAACTGTTGCATCCATATTGCGCAAAAAGGATGCGGCCACGTTCGGCATCCGGCGGGAGTGTCATGCCCACTGGCACCGGCGGTGGTTCGGATTCTGGCCAACCGGTGAACGTCGAGCGACGGCGGTAGTCAGTTAGGCCTAACAGAATGATCACCACGATGACTACCAGCGCGGCCCAGAGCGGACGATTGCGAACACCGCGTGCAGGCCCGCGATCGAGCAACGGTAGGAGGAATAGAAATCCAAACACTGCCAATGGAAAAATCACGACGAACCACGGCGCGACGGCGGGCGGCAGCAGGGCAATCATCCCGCTGAGCCACCAGAACCACCATTCCTCCGACGGGATCGATGCTTCCGTTAGATTGGCCTCCGCGAATAGCTTGGAGGGGCCCAGAATGACCGTCAACGCGATCACAACCCCAATCACCAGGGTAGCGGTTAAGCCCGATTTGAAGACGGTCACCGGAAAGAATGTTTCGCCACGTTCGGGTGATTCTTTCTCTTCATCATAGAGTTGCTTTTGTTCTTCGGCGGAATGCACCAACTGCGTGCGTTCCGCCTGAGTGATCGTACCGCGAACGACCACTAGATAGACGTGGAACGCCACCATCAGAAACATCGTCAGTGGCACCACGAGCACGTGGAAACCATAGAGCCGCGTTAAGGTAGCTGGTCCAATGTCAGGACCGCCTTGCACCAGCATCACTAGCGACTCACCGATCAACGGCACGCGCACCAGCATATGCAGCATCACCCGGATGCCGTGGATGGCGCGTTCGTCCCAACGCAACAGATAACCGGTGTAGGCCATCAAAAGGATGCAGAGAAACAGCACGACTCCGGTCAGCCAAGTTCCTTCGCGCGGTGACTTATAACCTGCAAGCAAGATTTGCCGCAACAGGTGGAAGGTCACAACCACCATCATTGCCCCGGCAGACCAGTAATGCAGACCGCGAATGAACCAGCCCAGCGTCTGCTGCTCAGTGAGATACACAACGCTTTGATAGGCGGAATCCGCTGCCGGCGAATACGTTAGCGCCAACACTGCACCGGTCACCACTTGGATGCCCAACAATGCCAACAGCGTCGAGCCGTCACCACTGTACCAGTGCGCTCGGGGCACGCGACGATTCAGGACCTTGTCATAGATCGGTTGCAAGCCGAAACGATCAATCACCCACTCGCGGACCTTACCGGCCATTGCAAACCTCTCAGGTCATCGGGGGTAAGGAATGCAAATCGATCTCCAGCTCGCCATCGCGAATCCGGGTCACATAGCGGTACAGCGGTTTGCTGGGCGGTCCGGCCATCGGCTTGCCGTCTTTGCCAAAGATGCCGCCATGGCAGGGGCAAAAGAAGCACTCGCTGCCGGCATCAAACACCAGCGGGCAACTCAGGTCGGTGCAGTTGCGAGAATAGACGACCACTTGGTCGTCCGTGAGTCGATAGACATAGACGGTTTTGGATTCCAGCGTCTGCGCCCAGTCACCGCGTCCGACCTTGACCACCGCTGGCTGCACCGTTCCCAGCGGGAAATCTGCCAACCGCCCCGTGGTTCGCCACTGCCCCCCAGGACGCGAACGCCAACCCGGACTGATGGCTGATAGGAGTGCAGGAATCCCGACGACGGCAGCCATTACCGCACTGCCCCCCTGGATCAGTACGGCCAGCCATTTCCTGCGATCGATCATGCGTTCCTCGGCGCGGTTGGTCCTCCAGGGTGGTTCATTTGCAAGCAGCAAATGACCGCCGCAGCAGAGAGCAACGCCTGTGCCAAGGTGTGGTGAATGGCCTCATAAAGCCCTCGCTCAAGGGCTCGCGTCCAATACGGGATCCGTGGTGGGCGTAAACGCAAAACTTGCTGATGTCGCGTCAGACAGCACCATCGAGTCAGGCGTCAACTCATCTACGGCGAATGTGTCGGTTGCCACATCAGACCAAAACGTCAGCAACCTCACGATTCCTCGCCGCGGTGGAAAGCGAATCGTCAAGGCAGTGCCGTCGCAGCTCCACTCGAAGTAGTCGACACCGACCTGAGGTGAAAGTGGATCGTATGAACGCCCGGTACCGTCGGGACGAAGCTGAAAGATAGGACCAGCCCCTGCTTTCCACGTGCCGACAGGGGTTGCTGAAGCGGCTGTGTTGAGCCCGACCGACTGCGTTCGCACCGAGCGATCAGCCCGGTGCAGCAGATAAAAAATAATTACCAACACCAGAATCGCAGCGGCGATGCCCGTGCAGCGTTTCCCCGACATGAGTGAATCCCGATCGCTTTGAGCTGGCTTCTCAAAATCTCCGGCTGACAATTCTCCGCTAAGAAATCCGCACGACACTTAACTTCAGGGATCCGTTCTTGCGTTTAGTGAACCGTTCGATCTGAAATCCTTAGATATGTTCGGGTTTCTTATCAGCCGATTTCGCGTCTGCCCCTCATCGAGCATCCGAGTCCAGTTCGTGCTCCCAGCGAGTCAACAGCAAGCGTCGATCAACGCTTACAGGCTGACTGACTAACTGATCTCCGGTACGGATCGAGTCAGCGCCGCGGCGACGACGGCTTGAGATTTTGCCAGTCCTTCGCGGGCGACTTCCAACGCATCGCGTTTCCAGTACTCTGGATTAAACAGCTCCAATGAAAAGCAGCCTTCGAAACCACCGCGCAGCAGCATCGCAATGGTCTCTGCCAAAGGACACACACCATCGCCGGGGAACACGCGATGGGCATCTTGAATCGTTTCACGCGGCGGATTAGCGGGGTAGTCGTTGATATGAAAGACATGCATCCGCGTTGCAGCGATCATTCCTAAGCCCGCGAACTCGCTGCCGCCTTTATAGATGTGATAGAAGTCTGGCAGCACGCAAGCGTCGGGATGTTCCGCACCAACAGCCACGAATGCGAGTTCGCTCAAGCGACTGAGCGTTTTGGAAAATCCCCACAGTTCCAGCTGCGGTACAACCCCTTGCTCGCGACCGACCTCGAGTAGATCACGATAGCGATTGGCAATCGTTTGCAGCGGTGGTCCGGCGGCGTTTTGAGCACCGATTGGCGGAGCGGCGATTCGCTTACCGCCGATCTGGCGGAGCAAGTCCATATCGCGACGCGCCTCTTCGAGGCCCGCTAGGCGAGCCGCAGAGTCGTCGACAATCCACTGCGCAAAGCCGATGGCGCTCTCGACCGTCAGCCCAGCGTCATCCAGTTGCTTTTTCAAATCGCTCAGGCTGCCGCCCTGCTCGACGTACTGATGCAAGTCACGCATCCACGGTTCAATCGCATCGTATCCGGCCTCGGCGGTGACCCGCACTTGCTCAGGCAGCGAAAGCCCCTGGCCGCGAATCGTGCTGGTATTCAAGCAGTACCGTGGTTTCCGCTGCTTGCGGATCAAGCTGCTGGCATCAGCAGAATCGGCCGTCGCAGGCGATTCGGCGGCAGTCGACGTCAGACCCGCGGCAACAGTAGCGACGGCAGTCGCGGCAACAAACTCTCGACGATTCATCGGCGTGGGAACGGCAGGAGGGGAGAAGCGGGAAGAGGACGCCTACGCAGTATAACCGGCCGGTTGGCTAGCGCTGGGCAGCCCAAGCAACGGCGGCAGCCTGGCGGACCTGGTGCATGCTGATCTTCCACTTCTCGGCGGCATCTCGGGCGTCTTCGTACTCCACCATCATCCGCTGTTGACCGGCCGCCAACTCGACGACCTTGGCTCGCAGGGCCCCGTAGCTGGTTTCCAGCGTGATGCTGCGGCGGATGAGTTTGCGGCGGCTAGCGCTGTGACGTCGCACACCGATCGTTGTCGTTTCGCTCAGCAAGATGTGCTCCATTGCCACGGCTCGCGAAGGCGCACAGATCACGGTCAGCTGCACCCCGCTGCGTCCTTTTTTCATCACGCAAGGCGTCTGGTAGACATCGAGCGCGCCGGCTTCGAGCAAACGCGCGACGCAGTGCGCCAGGTCCTCGGGTGCCGAGTCATCGACGTTGGTTTCCAGCACCGCAACATGATCAAACTCACTTGGGATGACATCGGCGCTCGTACCAGGCTCGTCATCCGCTTCGCACTGGCCCAGCGCGATCCGCAGCACGTTGGCCTGTTCCGGCAGATCCATCGTCCCGGCACCGTAGCCAACCGCTTCCAAACGCATCGACGGCAGCGGCCCGAACCGGCTGACCATTGCTTTAAGGATGGCGGCGCCCGTGGGGGTTGTCAGTTCGCGCTCGATCGTGCTGGCGGCGATCGGGATGCCGCACAGCAGTTCAGCGGTGGCCGGAGCGGGGATCGACACCAAGCCGTGAGCAATTTTAACGCTGCCGCAGCCGGTTGGCACGGGCGACGCCTCGCAGCGTTCGATTCCCAGAAAGTCAAAACCGATCGCTGCACCGACGATATCAGCGATCGAATCGATCGCCCCGACCTCGTGGAAGTGCACTTTCTGAATCGTCGTGTTGTGCATCTTGGCTTCGGCCTGGCCGATCAGCAAAAAGATGCGTTTGGCGAGTGCGCGAGCTCCCGGAGTCAGTTCGCTGCCGGCATCGATCATCGCTTCGATGTGGTGCAGGTGGCGGTGAGCGTGTTCCGGCGGGTGCTCGATGTGGATCTTGACGGCCCGAAAGCCTGATTTCTTGATCACTTCCGAGCGGATCTGGACCTGCTGGAGCCCCATGGAGGCGCTGCCGGCCTGAATC
>CALELC010000291.1 GCA_937904535.1 uncultured Planctomycetaceae bacterium | reverse complement strand
GCGGGCGCCGATCCAGCGGTTAGCCGACCGGGTCAGTGCGGTTTTCGTGCCCGTCGTGCTCTCCGTGGCGATCGCCACCTTTACGCTGTGGTACATCCTTGCCGAGGCAGCGCCGCTGGTCCAAGCGATGGCCGCTGCCGTCGCCGTGCTGATCATCGCCTGCCCGTGCGCAATGGGGTTGGCCGTGCCGACGGCTGTGATGGTCTCGACCGGTAAAGGTGCCGAGCTGGGCATCCTGATCAAGGGTGGCGAAGCGTTGCAGAAGGCACAGGAGCTGCGCACGATCGTATTCGACAAAACAGGGACACTCACCGAAGGTAACCCGGCGGTGACCGATCTCGTGCTGCGGCCCGACTCAACGGCGGCGATGTCCGAGGACCGCCTGCTGATGCTCGTTGCCTCGCTGGAACAGGCCTCCGAACATCCGCTGGCAGAGGCGATCGTGAGGCACGCAGCGGAACGTTCGCTGCCGCTGCACGAGCCCAGCGAATTTGAAGCGCTGTCCGGACGCGGCGCCGTCGCAACCATCGATGGCACGGCGGTGGCCATCGGCAACCGGGTGCTGATGGACGAGTTGACCGTCGACGCCGCGCCGCTGGCGGTTGATGCCGAGCGTCTCGCCTCCGAGGGCAAAACCCCAATGTTCGTCGCCGTGGACGGCCAGCTGGCGGGGCTGGTTGCCGTGGCCGATCCGATCAAACCGACGTCAGCTGCGGCGATGCGACGGCTGCAGCAGATGGGGCTCGAAGTGATCATGCTCACCGGCGACAACCGCCGCACCGCCGAAGCGATAGCGGCACGTGCTGGAATCACGCAGGTGATCGCTGACGTGCTGCCGCAAGGGAAGGTCGATCAGGTGAAGCGATTGCAGGCGGCTGGCAAGGTGGTGGCCATGGTCGGTGACGGGATCAACGATGCTCCGGCGCTGGCTCAGGCCGATATCGGTATCGCGGTCGGCACCGGCACCGACGTGGCCATCGATGCTAGCGACATCACGCTGATGCGTGGCGACCTGCAAGGTGTCGTAGCGGCGATTGCGCTGTCACGACGGACGATGAAAACGATGAAACAAAACCTGTTCTGGGCATTCATCTACAACGCGATCTGCATTCCCGTCGCCGCCGGTGTGTTGTATCCCGTCGCTGGAATTCTGCTCAGCCCGATCCTGGCCAGTCTCGCGATGGCGCTGAGTTCGACCAGTGTGGTGATGAACAGCCTGCGACTGCGACGCTTTCAGCCGAGTTAAAACCTCGAGCACGTTACCGATCAATCAACAACATGGCAAAGAAAAAACCTGCAAAGAGTGAAACCTGTGACCACGGTGGATGCGCAAGCGTCTCACCGGTTCGCAAGACCGTTCAAGTGGATTCCGAACTCAAAACGAAGAACCTAGCACGGCTCAAACGAATCGAAGGCCAGGTGCGTGGGATCCAAAAAATGATCGAGGAGGATCGGTACTGCGCCGATGTGTTGACCCAGATTTCTGCGGTACATGAAGCGCTGCGGGGAGTCGGCAGAGAATTGCTCAGACATCACCTACGTCACTGCATTGCCCAATCCCTTCAGGCCGGTGGCGAACAGGCCGAGTCGGCTTATGATGAAGTGATCGACTTGATGTATAAGAACACTCGTTAAGGCCGAGCGATCGGGACTGGTAACCCCAGCGTCGTGCGGGATGCACAGCATGTAGGTGCCAGAACGCGCCGGACGAGGCCGATGAAGCGTGCAAGCATTCGCTAGCCACGCCGGCAGGAATTGTTGTGACGGGTCTCGGCAGGCTCTACACTAAAGAGCCTGCCCCCTCTCCCCGCCCTACCCTTCCCGCCTGTTACCGGAGGTCGATCATGCGCACTGGCCGTGAGGTGTCATCCGCTGATCGATTGCCTGCGAGACGGAGCAGCCTGACCAGGAAGTGCTGGCTGCTCATCAGCAGCGCTGTGCTGGTGACCATGCTGAGCGGGCTGGCTGCCTTTGCTGCCGAAGCGCCGCCAAGTGAATCTCAAACGGTCGCGGCCACAGAGTTCTTCGAAAAGAAGATCAGGCCAGTGTTGGTGGAACGCTGCTATGGATGCCACAGCGAGGCCGCAGGCGCGGTGCAAGGCGGGCTGCGTCTGGACAGCCGTGAAGGCCTCCGCAGCGGAGGTGACAGCGGTGCTGGTGTCGTTCCCGGTGAGCCCGACAAGAGTCTGTTGCTCTCCGCCATTCGTTATGACGGTTTTGAGATGCCGCCCGATGGCCGGCTCAGCGATCAGGTAATTGCCGACTTTGAAGCCTGGATCCGCTCGGGCGCGGCCGACCCACGCGACGCCCCACCAGCGGCAAACCCGACTGGGCAGACGAGCCCACCGCCCGCTGCGATCGACCTTGCGGCGGCCCGAGAGTTCTGGTCATTCCAACCACCACAGCGGCATCCGCTGCCGACGGTGCAGCGAATCGACTGGCCGCAAACGCAGATCGATCGGTTTCTGCTTGCAGGTATCGAAGCGGCGGAGCTGGAACCGTCACCGCCTGCGAGTCGCCGCGAACTGATCCGCCGCGTTAGTTTCGATCTGACCGGGCTGCCTCCGACACCCGAAGAAGTCGAGGCGTTTGTTGAAGATCCTGCGGACGACGCTTACCGCCTGCTGGTCGATCGTTTGCTCGCGTCGCCGCACTACGGTGAGCGGATGGCGCGAATGTGGCTGGATCTGGCGCGTTACGCCGAGGATCAAGCGCATATCGTCGGCAACGATCGCTCTCTCTGTTACCCCAACGCTTACCTCTATCGCGACTGGTTGATCCAGGCATTCAATGCTGACTTGCCTTATGACGAGTTCATTAAGCAACAGTTAGCGGCCGATCTGATTGAACCTAACAGTGACGAACATTGGCCGGCACTGGGCTTTTTGGGGCTTGGACCCAAGTACTATGGCCGTGGGCGTCTCGCAGTCCAAGCCGACGAGTGGGAGGACCGTGTCGATGTGGTCTCGCGTGGGCTGCTGGGGCTGACGGTGGCTTGCGCTCGTTGCCATCACCATAAGTTCGATCCGATTGCCACTGAAGATTACTACGCGCTGGCAGGGATCTTCGCCAGCACCGAAATGTTCAATCGACCGTTGGATGCACAGCATGAGGTCAATGAACGCGGCCAGGCGAAAGCTCCCGAAGAAGCAATGCATATTGTCCGCGAGGGCAAACTGCAGAATCTGCCGGTGTACATTCGCGGCAATGTCGAAAACGTTGGCCCCGAGGTGCCGCGGCGGTTCCTGCAAGTGTTGGCCGACGAACCCGGCGCAGTGTTCAGCGACGGCAGCGGTCGGCGACAGTTAGCGGAAGCGATTGCCACTCCGCAGAATCCGCTGACCGCGCGCGTGATCGTTAACCGTGTGTGGGCAATGAACTTTGGACGACCACTCGTAGCGACTCCCAGCAATTTTGGGATGCTCGGTGCTGCACCGACGCACCCGCAATTATTAGATGACCTAGCCGTGCGTTTCATCGACAGCGGTTGGTCGCTGAAGTGGTTGCAGCGTGAGTTGGTGTTGTCGGCGGCCTATCAACAGAGCAGCCGGGCGACGGTGGGACAGATGCGTGTGGATACTGAGAATCGTTGGCTGTCCCGGATGAATCGTCGGCGACTGAGCATTGAGGCGTATCGCGACGCAGTGCTGGCAGCAGCGGGACAGCTCGACCAGACCCTCGGTGGCTCGTCGATCAATCCTGCAGACCCGGAGGTTTCGCGACGGACGCTGTACAGCGAGATCAGCCGGCTGGAGCTCAATTCCATGCTGGCGATGTTTGATTATCCCGATCCCAACCTGCACTCGGATAGCCGTGTGCAGACCACGACACCGCTGCAAAAGCTGTTTGTCCTCAACAGCCCGTTCATGACTCAGCAGGCTGGCCGGCTGGCCGCTCGGTTACTCCCGGAGTCGCCAGTGGCTGCGGAATGCGAGCCCGAACTGGCGGCGGAGTCTGCACAGGATGGCACGGAGTCTCAAACGGATGCAGCGCGGGTCAAACGAGCTTACCAACTCGTGCTGGGGCGCGAGCCAACGCCCGAGGAATTGCGGTTTGCTCTTGAGTTTTTGGATTCAGCAGAACTGCAACCGCTCGAGCTCCAGCAGCGGTGGCAGCAATATGCGCTAGCGCTGCTGGCGTCGAACGAACTATTGTTTCTCGATTAAGTGCGAGTCTAAAAAATGGATTCCTTTCTCGGCCGCTCGTTTTGCACTCGCCGCCAGATGCTCGCCCGCTGCTCCGGCGGATTCGGGATGCTCGGTCTA
>CALELC010000290.1 GCA_937904535.1 uncultured Planctomycetaceae bacterium | reverse complement strand
GATGCGCCACCTGCGGAGCATGCCGAATCGCCCGAGTAAAACCCGCGCGCGTTGAACCTCCGCATGAGTTCCCTTGCCGATGAGATACTCCCAAACAGATGCAGCGACGTTGGGTCCATTCGGCACTTGATTCGCATTTGCTGACCGCACCGAAACGATGAGCACTACGGCAGTGAGGAGTGATCCGCATGGCAACCACCAATCACCTGCTCTGGATCCATGGACAGAACGTCACGGGGCAAGGCACGGCTTTTCAGAGCCGCAACCCAGCCGACGGCGCGACCGTTTTTGATGGCCGCGCAGCAGACGCTAACCAAGTATCTTTGGCAGTTGCCTCAGCGGTCTCGGCACAGTCAGCGTGGGAGCACATGACGCTGGAGCAGCGGTCCGACATCGTGCGGCGGTATGCCGAACTTGTGAGCGACCAAAGCAACGAGCTGACGGAGTTAATCTCGCAGGAAACCGGCAAGCTGCCCGCCGATGCCGCTGGCGAAGTCAAAGCGGTGATTGCCAAAGCGGAAATCACCATCCAAGCTCATCTGGAACGCCGTGCCGAGCGTAACCTGGAAGTGCCACAAGGTCTGGCTCAGACGCGATTCCGTCCGCTTGGTCCCGTGGTGGTGCTCGGTCCCTACAATTTTCCCGCTCACTTGCCTGGCGGACACATCATTCCGGCACTGCTGGCCGGCAATCCAGTGATCTTCAAACCGAGCGAGCTGACGCCGGCTGTTGGCCGCTGGATTGTCGATCGCTGGACGCAGGCAGGTCTGCCGCCCGGTGTGCTAAACCTGGTGCAGGGCGACCGCCAAGTCGCTGCGTGGTTAATCGACGATCCGCGAATCAACGGTGTGTTCTTTACCGGCGGCTACTCGGCGGGCCAGAGCATTCACCGGCAACTGGCAGGCCGACCGGAAGTGCTGCTGGCACTCGAAATGGGCGGCAACAATCCGTTGGTGGTGGCTCATCCTGACGGCTCCCCCCCTTCCGCTCCGACCGCTGCGGCAGACCTGATCTTCGCATCAGCCTACGCCTCTTCCGGCCAGCGCTGCACCTGCGCACGGCGGTTGATTGTGGTCGAGAGCGACTTCGGGCGGAGTGTCGTCGATGCGTTGCTACAGCGATTGCGGGCTACGACTTACGGAGTTGCCACCGACAAACCGCAGCCCGACATCGGACCGCTGATTTCGCCGGCCGCGGTGCAGCAGTTGTTGTCCGTTCAGGCGTCGTGGCTCAAAGCCGGCGCCAAGCCTTTGGCGCCGCTGGAACCGATCGAGTTTGACAGTGGAGCTTGGGGGCCGACGATGCTGCGGTGCGGCATTGTCGATGTTACTCAGTGCGGCCCCCTGACGGATGACGAGTGGTTCGGGCCGCTGTTGCAACTGCATTTCGTGCCGGACTGGGAACAGGCGGTCGGCTTGGCCGCGGCGACTCGGTTCGGACTCGCCGCTGGCCTGGTGGGTGGCACGCAGGCGATGTTCGAACAATTTCGCAGTCAGGTCCGCGCGGGCGTGATCAACTGGAACCGTCCGTTGACCGGTGCAAGCAGCTCGCTCCCATTTGGCGGCGTCGGTCACAGCGGCAATCACCGCCCAGCCGGCTCCTACGCCGTCGATTTCTGCAGCGATCCGATCGCGTCACTGGTCTCGCGAACCCTCGCACCGTGAGTCGAGCTAGTTCGACCAATAGACGGACGGATACCGAGCGTTGTCAGCTGCCACTTGCGTTCAGCTTGCCGATCAGCTCATCGATTGCCTCATCGCTCAAGCGCTGGCGCGTCGATTTGAGCATATTTTCAAAATGCCGTTGCCCCTCAGGTGACGAAGGATAGCCGATGTTGTTCTGAATCGCGGGATCATTGGAGGTCGTCAACTTGTTGCCCTCTGCATCCAAAATCGCAAACCACGGGATGCCGCCATCGGCACCGTCGCGCAGCTTCAACATCAGTTCCTGGGCGCCGGTCCAGCGGTGATCCATCTTGATCCAAATGTAGTCCTGCTCCCACACACGGTTGGCATCAAGGAATCGTGACAGCATGTGGCAGGGCCCACACCAGGTAGCGGTTTCCTGGATCAAAATCCGCTTGTTCTCCTGCTTGGCTCGGTCCAGAGCTTCCTGGAAGAGTTCAGAGGCGATCGGTGGTTCCGGCATGTGCGATCGCAGCCATTCCAACAATCGGTCCTTCGACAGCGCCGAGTCAACAGCCAAGTTCCTGTCGTCTGCGGTGGCGACCTTCTGGCCGGTGTGATCCAGCAATACCAGTAAGAATTCGCCACGTTTCCCTTCGATGGACTCCTCCAGCAAACTTGCCAATTCCGCGGCAGCGCCGCGGTTTATCTTATCCGTTGAAATGGCCATCAGCCGGTATTCATCGCTGACCGGCCTATAGTCAGGGTCTTCGAAGCGGATTTGCATCAGGCGATGAACGCGCGAGTCTTCAGGCGTCCCGTACACAATCAGCAGATGTTGTTTCAGCAAGCCGACCAATTCCAGCGCCTTGGCGTGTCGCTCGAGCGGCGTCCCCTCCACCTCAAACGATTGGCTAATACGTTGTTCGAGCGTCGGCGGCACATAAGGCTGGTAAGGAGGCGGTGATTCCAAGTCGCCCAAATCAGTCGTTTCACCCGACTGAAACCGGGTGGTTGTCAAATTGGGAAACCTACCATGCTCATCCTCATCCAGATGCAAAATGTATTCGCGTCCGCCGACGAGCCCGGAGAGTTGAAAGGTACCATCGGCAGCCGTCGTCGCACGTCCGCCAAATCGATAGCTCCACATCTGGTTATCTTCACTTGGAACCTGAACCCCGTAATGAATCGTGTGGCCAGCCTGAGGTTCCTTTGTTTCGCGGTGGAGCAGTCTCCCCGTGGCCGCCGCAACCGGCTCCAGGTGCAGCGTTACCTCTCGCTGCGTCGCGTCGACTTCAGTGATTGCGGCGAGTCGTCGATCCTGACTGATGACACGAATGTAGGTTGGCGACTCGCGGCGTTTGATCAGGAACCGGCCGTCACCATTCGTTGTTGCCTGCCAGTCGGCGCCACGGAAAGACCGCGGCACCCCCTCAATCCTTGCTCCCGCAAGCGGCCGGTCGCTCCCATGCTCACGAACATTGCCAGCTAACTCGACTTCTCGGTGATTCTTCATCGTCACCTCGAAGACGAGTTCGGTCTCGCCCGCGATCTCAAACCGATCCGCCTTTTCTTGTTGAGGCGGCCGAATATCAAAACTGCCATCACCTAGCAGGAACTCGAAGCGCCCCTCGGCGTCCGTTTTCATGTGGGACGTCAGGATCGGGCGAACTGACCTTCGCGAGTTTTCAGGATTGGGCAGCTCCATGTCGGTGAGCGAGTGCAGGTCCTGACCGTACTGGTAGAGATGGACGTGTTGGTCCGCAATCGGCTCTTTGGAATCCTCATCAACCAGTTGCCCATGAACCCGTGTAGCAGGACGCAACTTAAAATCCTTACCTTCAACCGGCTGATTCTTCAGCACTGCAAAGCCGGTTTGAGGTGCCGCAGCCCACTGCGAATGTTTCGCGACCACAAGGTAGATTTGGTCGGGCGGCACCAGCAATTCGTAGGCGCCTTCTTCATTGGTCACAGCACCGGCATGGCCATCGTCCCAAGTGTAGCCCGCACCGCAAGCGACAACCTCGATGCCTGATGCTGGACTGCCATCCGCATGGCGCACGTGGCCGCGAATGGGCACCAAGCGTTCCAGTACCAACTCGGTTGCGCCACTGCCCGTAGCGGGGTCATAGTTGCCGCGCTGGTGAACAAATCCCGCCATATTGGGCCAGACTGTGATCACGTCGCGTTGCCACTGCGGCATCCAGGCGAAAGTAACGGTACCATCGACGCCGGTCTGCTGACCAAAGGATTCGACGAAATAGCTTAGATTCAGCTCGGTATTCTCGGACTCCTTCTGCAGAATCCAGGGATACACCTGCACTTCCGGCAGCGGTTGCCGCTTGTCATCCAGCACGCGTACGGTCAGCGGTGCGGCCCCTTCCAACACGAACGTTTCCGTGCCCTCGGTTGGAAATGCAGGTGCCGTTGTCAGCGCGTCAGTTTGCTGACGGTGGGACAAAGTGTATGAACGGTAGTCGAGCCCCAACCCATTCTTCCACGCGGCGACCAGCAAGATCGGTTCATCAGCCGGCAACTCGACGGCAACTTGACCGCTTTCGTCGGTCGGATCGGTTCGCACCGTCCGTGGCCAGCCGAGTTGAAATACTGCCGACGCACCGGCTACCGGTTGGCCAGCCGCATCGAGCACCCTGAGTGTCGCCGTCCGCGTAGCAGCCGGCGCTGTGAGTTCCACAGTCCCGTCGGCTTCCGTAGGCTCCTGAGCATGGGACATTACTGAAATCATCATCCAGCTCAGCCCCAGCACCAGTTTCGTTAACACTCTGCGCCGTGGATTCATGGCAAGGACTTTGCGTTGGATGAGGGTGGGACGGACTTCGGACCGCAGCGGGTGATCATACCAGCTGCCGCGGCTGGCGGCCCGCTGATCGTTTGTTCAAGAGTTCAGCAAGCGTTAACAGATGCCCGTATTTCACGACTGCTTCGGCTGATCGAGCGGAGCAGCCGTGCTATTCGTTCGCCAGCTTCACCGGCCCGGTTTGACGACTCCGCGGTGTGGCTCCAGGGTGAGTAAGTACGTGCCGTCCGAGAAGCATACGCGTCTGTTGAGCATTCTGCAGGCGCCGAGCAAGCTCGACCAAACTTCACTGCTTCTTGCCGCGGTGAACCGGCGACTACCGCATCGCATCAGACGCAATCGACCAGGGTCAGCAAGTCGGCACCTTTCGGCGTACGACCCAACGTGCTAGAACGAGAGGCACACCCCGCATTAGGGAACCGGCGGCCACCCCAACGATTTTTCTGGTGTACCATGGATTTGATCGATGTCATCGACCGTCTCGCCTCCCGACTGGATCAATACGGGGAGCAGTTGAAGACTGAAGAAGCGACCAAACATACGCTTGTGATGCCGGTCATTAACGCGCTGGGCTACAACGTTTTTGATGCGCTGGAGGTCGTTCCCGAGTTCACCGCTGACGTTGGGATCAAGAAAGGTGAGAAGGTCGACTATGCCATCATGATCGATGGCAAACCCATGCTCCTGATTGAGTGCAAAGGGTTCGGGGCGAAACTGTGCACTGACCATGCCAGCCAGCTTTTCCGGTACTTCACCACGACCGAGGCTCGGTTCGGCGTGCTGACCAATGGGCTGCAATATTGGTTTCACACTGACTTACAATCGCCCAATAAAATGGACGACAAGCCATTCTTCGAGTTCGATCTTCGCGACTATGACTCGCGTTCAGTAAATGAACTGAAGAAGTTTTCGAAGACGAACTTCAATCTCGCGAACATTCTTAGCAACGCGAGTGAACTCAAGTACGCGAAGCAAATCGAAAAACTTCTGGCACAAGAGTTGGACGGGCCGAGCGATGAGTTCGTCCGGCTGTTCACCAGCCGCGTTTACTCTGGAAGAATCACCTCGACGGTGCAGGACCAATTTCGCGAATTGGTTCGCAATGCATTCCGCCAGTTCCTGCGTGACCAAGTCAATGACCGCTTGAAAAGTGCGCTGCGCGGCACTGAACCAGGCGTCTCAATCGCGTCAGAGCCGGATCCGACGAATAGCGGCCAAGCGAATTCTCCCACCACTGACGAGTGCGACTCGGATGAGAAGAGTGGGATCGTGACAACCCAGGAAGAACTTGACGGGTTCTACATTGTTCGTGCAATCCTATCGGAAATCGTCGATCCCTCTCGCGTGATCATGCGCGATACGAAAAGCTACTGCGGCATTCTGCTGGACGACAATAACCGCAAACCAATTTGTCGGCTGCGGTTCAATTTCTCGCAAAAGTACATCGGTGTGTTTGATGCGGAAAAGAACGAGGAAAAACTGCCGCTCAAATCACCTCAGGAAATCTTCAGGTTCGCCAACCAGTTAAAGGCGACTGTTCGCGGGTACATTGCCAAGCCAGACCACGAGCCCCGAGAGACTTCAACCCGCGAGGCGATTGCCGAACCGGTTCAGTGAAGCGGCATGTCTTTGAGAGCTACCGTGGATGTCGCTCATACGCCACCGATCCAGTGCTCGCCTGTGATCGCCCTGCGGATCTCAAACTCGGCGGCGTTTGTTGATTATGAACCCAGGATTTGAGCTACGGCACGGGTTTCACACGCTGATCATTGCGAACAAACCGCTAGCAGCCATTCCGCAAGATGCAGGGCACGGCTGGATAAACCCTCATCCACCAGAGAAACTCACGCATCCACATGCTTCGGGTGTATGTCAGGGATTGCAGGGTTTACGCGGCGGTGGCGAGGGCTTGAGGG
>CALELC010000289.1 GCA_937904535.1 uncultured Planctomycetaceae bacterium | reverse complement strand
CCTTTATGCAAATCATTGAAGTACGAGATCCAACCGCGACGCGTGGTCTCAAACTCAACAGCCCCGCTGGCCCGGTCGATACTCAACCAAGCATCCGCGCCAGGTCGCGGCATCGAGAGATAAACTTCGTCTTCAGACCACTCGGCCCGCCGACCGCCGATTGAAATCGAAAGCTGGTCACTGAGCCACCGCGCTAACTCCGCCGGCAGCGGCGCATCACCCTCTTCGGTCACCGCTGCTAACGCTTCACGCAACTCGTCGGGGAGCTCGACCAAGCGGTTCTCGACCGTCGCGGTCGATTCGATCTGCGCGGCGTGATTGAGCGTGATTCCGGTCACGGCGAACAGCAGCATTCCGACCAAGCACACCGCCGAACTGATCCAGTGCCACTGGTGCAGCGTGCGCAACCAAAAGCCGCGGCGCTGCCGCTGGCGTTCGAGTTGAGATTCGGATGAGGCGGAGGGCGTGGTGGTCATGACTCAAGTGCAGCGGCCGACTGGGGCCGCGGGTAAAGGGGCAGAGCTCTCATTCGTCTGCCGCGGTTTTGACTTCGCGACCCGAGCGCGTCCAGGTGGCATGCCAGACCTGGCGGTCGATGCTGTCGCTGACGCTCCGGACGCTGCCGTCGGCGAGACAAATACCTACGGTGCCCGGATGATAGCTGCGAGCGCCCGTGATCTTGGCCGATGCGAAAACCAAGTCTGGAACGGGGCTGTTCGGCGTCAGTCGGCCGTTCATGACCGGCCCGTTGGGAACGCTGCCCCGCAGCCAGTATTGGTTGCGTGAACCGTCCCAACCGGTAATCGACGAAGCGACCGCATCGAGTCCGCCACTGTCAGCCTGTTCAGCCAAGGCCTGATTGGCCGCCGCAACGCGCGCCCGGTAACGCCGCGGGTCTTGCAGCGGTGTCGGTGACGCCGGAGCAGCACCAACGCCGATGGTGGTTTCAGCCACCAACACCGTTTGACTGGTACCGTCGGTGATGTCGGCCAACCGCGTTTTGGCCCCGACCCAGCAGAGCCCATCTGAAGCCACGCCGTTGCCCGGGTGAAAGATTCCATCGAGCCCGCTGCCTTGGTTCATCGCGTAGCTGATGCCGGCAATCGGAATCACTGCCCCGGAGGGCATTGTCAAATCATGAAGCCCTGCGCCGATGTCACTCGGGCACTCAAAGAACGGCACGCGCGTCGCCGCAGCGGCACGCAGCTCGATCGGCAGATCGTCCTGGCCCGGGTGCCCCATGTAGACATTGAAGTCGATCAGGTTGTGCAGATTGGCCTGTTCGGCAAACGGCAGCAACTTGGCGAATGGAGAATAGTCGCTGGGGTAACGGCTACCGGAATAGCCGTTGTTCGGCAGGTGCTCCGAGTACGTTGAGGCGTAGTTATGAAATGCCAGCCCCAGCTGCCGCATGTGGTTCTTGCACTGCATCCGACGCGCTGCTTCGCGCGCCGCCTGAACTGCAGGTAACAGCAACCCGACCATTACGCCGATGATCGCGATCACGACCAATAGTTCAACGAGCGTGAACCCACGGGACGTTGCCATTTTCGAACGGTGAAACGGCTTTGAAAACGGACTTCCAGCCAACATTCTTCTCCGAGTGCAAGAGGCGATTGCTGGCTGGCGGCTGACTCTGCTTCCCAGCGGAAGCCTGTCGTGGGCTGGCTGCTTATTGAGATTGATTATCATTATGGTCCTTTGTGAGAGCGTCCGCAACCCCTGCGGAAGGTTTTCGAGACTGCCTGCGTCAGCCCGACGGCCGGGCACCCGCTTGCGGATGCACCGGCACTGCTGACACGATTGAGAGAGCTGGGCAGGCGACTACAACGCCGCCCGGCCGGCCTGCAGCAATTCCAGCGGCTCACGCCGCGCCGCTTGCAGCGCCGGCCACAACGCCGCCAACAGGCACAGAACCAAGGTCGCTGCCACCGCCCAGGCGAGCTGCCGCCAAGGAATCACCAACGCTGGATTGAGGCCGCCAAAAAAGCTGACGTACTGCGAAATGCCGGCACCGCACCAACCGGCCATCAAGCCGAACGCCAGGCTGATCACGCAGGCGACCAACCCGAGCAGCAGACTTTCGGCCAAGATCAGCCGGGCGAGGCCGCTTCGTGACAAGCCGACCGCCCGCATCACTCCGATGCTCCAAGTGCGGGCGCGAATCGATGCCATGATCGTATTGAGCACGCCCAGTGCAGCGATGGCGAGTGTCACCAGCGGCAACTGGCTCATCCCCCAGATCATCCCGTTGGCACGATTGGCAATCAGCGCCTGGACCACCTGGGGCGTGCTGAGCCGCACCTGGTCGCCCGCGTCGATCGCACCGATAGTCCACATCCCCTGAGGATTAACCGGTTGCCGCGGCCCCGGAAAACGGGTCGCCAGCGCCTCCAGCTCTGCTCCGAGCGCTTCCACCGACGCCCCCGGCTCGAGCTCGCCCCAGTAGAACTGGGTTTGCTCGAGGGCAAAGTCGTTGCGGACGGTTTGCCAGTCGCCAAACACGATCGCGGCCGCTCGTCCGCTGCGCCGCCGCAGTCCCGAGAACTTGGTCATCCAGTGCCAGCCAGGCAGCTCCACGATCCCGGCGACTTCGTACCGCACCGGTTGTTCCGGTGACTCGGGCGGCAGCAGTTCAAACGTGTCTCCCAGCTCTAGTTCCGCTTCTCGGGCAAAGTGGTCGGGGATCACACACCCGCGCCCCGCGGCCATTGCCGCTGCGGCTTCCGCTCGGCTGCCAGCAACGAATCGCAGGTCCAACAGGGCGTCGGTCGCTCCGATTCCTCGCTGGGGATCGAGCCCGATCATGATCACGTTGTCCTGCCGCGCGACGCTCGCCCGCTCAGCGCTATCGGTGAGGTCCTCGGCCAATCGCGCCTGTTCGACCGCCAGGGGCAGCAGCGTTTTACCCCGCATGCCAGCAGCCCCAGCAACTGCCTTGAACTCGGCTTCCGGCACATCGCCCGCGGTGAAGTTCACCAGCACGTCAGGCACCCACTGACCGGGGACGAAGGGCTGGAGCATCGAATAGCCCCATACCTGCGTCGCTACAAACAGTCCGAGTCCCAACGTCAGCGCGGCACACGTCCCCAACGATCGCCACACATTGGCCGACAATTCCGAGGCCAACAGCCGCGGCTCGAGCCGCAGCAGTCGCGAAACCCACGGCCCCAGCCACTTTTCGACCAGCACGATCGCCGCTGGAGTCAACCACAGAAAGCCGATTGCCATCGCTGAACAACCCACCGCCACATAGATCGGATAGTGGACTCCGTCTTTGCTCGGCCAGGCAAACACCAACAACGGATTGATAAGGATCAGCAAACCGCCGCCGATCGCCAAGCCGCGAACCAGTCGCGGTGAAACGCGAGTCGGTGGCGCGTTGATCGCATCCATCGGACTGATCCGCATCGCCCGCCACGCTGGAAACACGGCCGCGGCCAAAGCGCCGCCGATCGCACAGACAAACGACAGGCCCAGGCACCACCGGCCCAGCGACGGCGCTGCCGTGAATAGATCGGGCTGGGTACGGCTCATCACGCTCAGCAGGCCCCAACCGGCGGCCAGGCCGCCCAACCAGCCGATCACGCCGAGCAACAAACTTTCTAGCAGGACCAAGGCGGCGATCTGGCGCGGTGTCAGTGCCACTGCCCGCAACACCGCGAACTGCCGCGCGCGTTCGTGCACACCCATGCTCAGTGCGGTGAAGATGATGAACAGCGCCGCCAACAGCGCCAGACCGGTGGCCGAATACGCTTGATTCCGCATGCCCTCCGCTGCACGGCTGGCCTCCAAGTCGCTCTGTACGTCGCTGGCGGAGATCAATTCCAGACTCGGCGTCGCTGCCGCTAGCCGCTTATTCCAGCGAGACAGAAACGCTCGTTCGGGCGTCCCCTGATGAAGTTCAATCGGCGCGATCGAGATCGTTTGAATGCCGGGTAGCAGGCGTTCGCTCTGGCTCATTGGCAAGTACAGCGGCGACAGGGCAGGGCCGCGAGTGGGGCTGGGGCTGAAACGGCCAGCACCCTGGATCTCGCGCACCTGCTCGACCACCCCAACGATCAACACGCTCAGTTGGCCATCATCGGTCTCTACGGTGACCTCGCTGCCAAGCTCGATTCGGTGTTGGCCCGCCGCACGCTCGCCGATCACGCCTTCGGCTCGCTCACTCGTCGTGTCAAACCATCGTCCTTGTGCCAGTGGGTAAGGCGGCACGCTGGCGTCGGTGAACACCACGGTCGGAGGTGACGGAGGGCCGTAGGCACGGGCTCCCCGCGGGTCGAGCTTGGTCGGATCCGGTCGCTTGCCACGAGTGCGCTCGACGGCAGAGCGAACTTTGGCCTGCAGATGCACTTCCGCATCGACCGCCCGCACGGCGGGATCGCGAGCTAACTCCGCGATCCAACTCGCACTGATTGCAGCTGAACCGGGATCCTTTGGGTTTGGCGGCTCGGTGGTCACCAATACATATTGGTACCGGCCCACATAGTCGTCGGCGAACTGATCGAACTGCGCGACCAAGGAGTCATAGCCGCTGACGACCCAAATCACGACTACCGATGCGGCGATGATCGCGAGCGTCGTCAGCAGGAAACGCGCGGGATGCCGCAGCACCTGTCCGAGCAACAGCTTTTGTAGCAGCTTCATGTTGCGTCCCCTTCCTGGCTCGCGCCGCTGACGATGTCGCGGTACCGGGCCGCGAGCGCCCCGGCGTCCTGCAGCGAATCGGTCGAGAACTCGGTCAGTTTGCGGCCGTCGCGGAGCACCACCACGCGATCGGCCCAGCGAGCCACTTCGGGTTCATGGGTAACCACCACGACCGTGCAGCCTGTATCGCGGGGCAGTTCCTTGAGCAGCCGGCAGATCGCTTGTCCGGTTACCGAATCGAGGCTGCCGGTCGGCTCATCGGCCAGCAGGATGGAAGGCTGAGAAATCAGCGCCCGCGCGATGGCGACCCGCTGTTGCTCACCACCGCTGAGGGCGTCCGGGCGATGGGTGCTGCGATGTTGCAGGCCCACCAATCGCAGCAATTCCTCAGCGGCGAGCGGTCCCTGTGGCGCTCCTGCAAGCACTGGCAGGCGAACGTTGTCGATCGCCGGCAGAGTCGGAATCAGGTTGAATGCTTGAAACACCAGCCCAATCTTGCAGCGGCGAAAGTGGGTCAGCCGCGGATCTCGCATGGCGCTGATTTCCTCGCCATCGATCCGTACCGTCCCTTCATCAGGGCGAGTGAGTCCGGCGATGAGGTTCAACAGCGTGCTCTTGCCCGATCCACTGTTGCCCATGATGGCCACGAACTCACCCGGCTGGACCGTCATCGAAAACTGCTGGAGTGCCACCACGGAGGTGGTTCCCTGACGGTACCGTTTGCACAAGCCGTCCATCTCCAGCGCCGGTAAGGTTGCGCTCGCACTGCTCGCACCCGAACCGCAAGCCATCTCTTCCCTATCTACAGACATCAAGATTCTTTCCTAAGCAGCGCAGGGCGTGAACTTCGGCACAACACCATCAGCCGACACGTGTGCGCCTGGTTCGCAGGTGGGTGAGCCAACAGCGGCTCAGGGGACCGAAACACAGCTGCAGACGTGCTCGATCACCGAATCAAGCCGCGGCGCATGAATTGAAGGGCACGCGTCTTTGCAATTGCTGGGCCACGGCTCGACTAGGCCCGCGGCGTCGCTGCGGCACGACGCGCAAAGGCCCCTTTAGGCCGTGCATTGCCGCTTCAGAAACCTGCTGCGGCTCTGCCTCACGCAGACGCAGCTAGGTGCGGATCCCACCTAGGCGGATGGTGGTTGCGGCGAGTTTTTCACCGCTTTCGCCGGATTTTTCGCCGGGCGTTAAGGCTGGCTTGGCCGCGGCGGCCAGCCGAGATGCTGCTGCAAAAATCGAAACGTCTCGTTCCCCTTCATCGTGTGCCCGCCTTGGAAAAACTCGATCGCCCGGCGGTCTTGTAGCCCAAGCTGATCGTACAGCCAGCGGACTTTCGCAAACTCATAACCGACCCATTGCGTCGGCGCCACCAAGTCATGATGCCCGCGCTCGACCATGAACGGCCGCGGCACCATCAGATAGGCCAACTCCGCATAGCTGAAGGTGCTGCCCATGTTGAAGTACGGCATCTCCCATTCGGTCGTGGGCATGAAGCTGTGACTGTCATGCGTATCGGCTACCTTGCGGGTCCAGTCGTTGAAGTCCGACGCGCAGATCGACAACGCATACCGTGTCACGATCGGCGGCACGCGGACCGCGGTCTCGCCACCATAGCTGTTGCCATAGAACGCGATTTTCTCGCCATCGACAAATGGCAGCGACTCCAACCAGCGCGTGATCTGGTCGTGCTGCGCGATGATGAATGAGAACAGGCTGGCCTTGACGCTATTGGCTTTGCGATCGAGCCAGCGATAGCGGTCTTCACCTCGGTATAAGTTATGCGGCGCAAAAACAATTAACCCTTGTTCTAATAATCGTCCCGCGACATTGTGGTAACCCCCATTCATGATGTTCTGCGGCAGGCCGTTACGACCATGCTGCACCACGACGACCGGCCGGCGTTCGTCGGCGGCGAGATCTTTAGGAATCATCAGAATCCCCCAAGCGATCAAGTCGGGGAATACGTCGAGCACCACGTCGTAGGCCACCCAGCCGTCCTGCTCGGTGATTTTGACGGAGCGGGGATTGGCCGGCAGCAGCGGCTCGTCGAACTTGCCGAGCACCTCTTCCCAAAGGTACTGGCGAAACGGTTCTGCTTGCCGGGCAAAGGCCTCCGGTGATGACGTCGGATGGACCGCTTCCGTCGACCACCGCGGCTGCTTGTGCTCAGGAAAAATCTGATAGAGCAAGAAATCGTTGCGGACATGATCGGAATCACGGACCAACCACTGCGTGTAGTCATCGAGTTCCCATACCTGTCGCAGTTGTCGCTCAGTGTCATCGCTCTGGGGCCGAGCGATAAGCAGTTCTGCCCCCTGCAGCGGCTTTAGGTTCTGCAGCCCAAGCATCGCGGCCAGCCGCTCCACCGCAGGCTGTGACCAGGGACCAATGGTTGAATCTCCGGTGCCGTTGACCAGTTCGCGAGGCTGGAAGCCGGACCGTGTCAGCGCACCGATCCGCTCTGCTTCGCTGCGCACCGCTTCTAGTGGTGGTGTGCGGAGCTCGCCTTTCTGATCAGTCACCTGTGGTACGTCGCTGTACTCGATCACCAGCGGCCGTGGGGCAATCAGGGTTGCGATTTCAGCATCGCCAAACTCTCGCAGCAGCGACCAGACGTTGCGGTAAATCGGCTCCTGCCACACCGCTTCCCGCGGTCCGAAGTAGCCGCTGACCAGCGTGGCGGTGACGCGAGTGTCGACGGCCGCCGTGTAAAAAGCGACCAGTCCGCCCTCACCGTAGCCGGCCACACCGAGCGGATGGTTCTCGGCGGCAGTCGTCTGCAACCAGTCGAGCGCCGCCTGAACCTTTTCAACCTCGTAGCCGATAATATGGCGGCCCATGTGGAACGCTTGGCGATAGATCCATTCCCGGCGAGTTGGTTGTCGCTCACCCTCCAGCACCGGCTCACGATCGATGAGCGCCAGCACGATCACTCGCACGCCGTTCTCGGCCAGTTGCCGCGCCACCTGCTGATCCAGTGGCAGTCCGGCCGCGACGCCAGCAAGTTGTTCAGGCGTCTGGTCGGCATCTGGCAATACCACCACACTGGCTGCCGGTGCGGAGCCAACGGGTTCCAGCAATAGCCCTTCGCCATGCACGCCTTTCAGCACCGGCCAGCGCACGCGGATGACGCGGTAGCGATCCGATTCATAAACCACCGCCGGCAGCTCGTCGTCGGCAAGCCACTCCATGCGGACTGGCAGCGCCTGAGCAGGCAACGCGATGTGATGGTTGCGTTCGCGGCCGCGATTGACAGCTCCGATCAGGGTGCGAAACCGCTCACGACTCGCCGCGACCGACGGCTCGTATGCGGCGGGAGAGGAGAGATCGCGGGTCCAATACTGTGCCCGAGAGTCGCGCGCGCCGTCGATCTGCCGCTCGATGTAGCGATGGGCACCGTCCATCAATTGCACGTCGAGTTGTTCTTGCGGTGTCCAGGCCGTGGTCCCCGGCAGCACGCTCGGCGGCTCGCGCCAGTCTTGCCCACTGACAGCCGTCGGGCATAGGTAGAGAAAACCTGCAGTGATCCAACAACCTAGAAACAACCGGAGCATGCTTAAATCCAAGGGAGGCCGATTTTTTTGATGCCGCAGGCATTGAAGCCATTTGCCCCGGGTTGCGCAGCGCACCTGGGGATCTTGTCCAAGAAGTCGCCCTCGTCCCCAATGGGGGCGCAGCTCAGTGCGGGCTGTGACCCCTTCGGGGTCGAGGGATCATTTTCGCGGTCGTATACCGGAGGTGTTCGCTGCGCTCGACCGCCGGCTAATCGCTTGTATCCCTGCGGGATGGGAAGTTGATTCTAACGATTTTTGCGGGCTGTTTAGCGGCTGGATCGGCGATGCATCCAGGCTGCGTATTCTTCCACCGTGATCCGCCCATCCTGGTTCGTATCGGCGGGCGACGGATCGACCAACATTGTTGACCATTCGTCCTGGGTAAGCACGCCATCACCATTGCTATCGTTTCTTTTCAAGATCCGCGTTGCGTACTCGAAAGACTGTGGCGAAATCTTCGCCTGTGCAGCCAAGGCATTTTGTTCGTCGGCTGATCGCATTCTGCCTGCTGCTTTGGCTGCGGCAACATTCTGGGCCGCTCGCCGATCAGGGCGGTCAGATTCAAAAATCCGTTCAACTGCCTGAAAGACAGCTGCCTTGACATATCGGTCGTCTGACTCGGCTGCAACTTCCAGCAGACGTGGTACGAGTGCTAGGCCATGCTCGCCGGTTTGGCCCGCCGCAGCGCAGAGGACAACCGGCGGCTCATCCTCCGCCAGACGCGTTTCCAATTCCTCCGCCAGCGGTTTTTGCAGGAACGTCAGCCGAGAAACAATCATAGCTGAAATTCCGGGCAGATTGATTAGCCTCCCTTCGCGGAGCCCTCTCCCTTCCTGGCTGGTTTCATCCAAACTCCTGGCGATCAGCAAATCCAGCAGCAGAGTCACCTGATCCTTCGGCGCGATGGTGGTGTGCTTCAGCATTCTGATCGCGGCGACCATTGATTGATCGGCAAACGATCCGCTGCCTTTACGGTGCTCCAGCGCCGCACGAACCGGAGCATCAAACCGAGCATCGACCACTTCTTGCTGGGCGACGACTTGTGCGGCTTGTTGTTGAGCGGGCGAGTCAAAATCAGCGGCGATCGCTATCGCCAACTCCAGCTGTTGCTGCCGCAATTGCTCCAGCGGGTCCGCTGGCTGTGCTGCTGCGGACGGCTCTGACTCGGGTGGATCCGCTGCCGCGGCAGCAGCCTGGTCACTTGCCACCTCTTGTCCGCTCGCGAAGCCTCCCGAACCGCCATGCAACAACAGCAGGGCCAGTGTGCAGCCATACGTCCAGGACCACTGGAAACAAAACCGCTGGAAACACGTCTTCATCTCAAACTCACCATATGAAGTTGCTGGTCGGGTAGCGACATACGCGCGGGCTCATCATCCCTGCGAGTATACCCCAGGCACCGCGCGGCCCGCCCCCTTGTCGGCGGCCGCAAAAACTTCCCAGCGGTCCGATCGTCGCTCCGCACGCAGCTACGCGCCCACCGGCTCCGGTTCCGCCAGGCGGCGAATGACTTCGGCGATGTTGGAAGATTGCCAGCCTTCGTGCAATTTGCCATCGCGGACGCGAATCCAGGAGATGCCGCTAAACGTCGCCGGTTTCCTTGTCGGTGGGATCGGCAGTCCATTGCCAGTATGCGTTCCGGTCGCGGACCAGCGGACGACGACCTCCTCGCCGTCACTGATCATGCCATCGACTTCCACTCGCAGATCGGGAAAGGCATTGAGCAGCGGGTCGTATTGGATTTCCTTAAAACCCTGGCAACCGACCAGCGGACCTTGATCGGTATAGCAAATACTGTCAGGGGTCATCAGTTCGGCAATCGTATCCGGCCGCCGCTGATTCCAAACTTCCTCAAACCAACGCAAGACAACCGAGCAATTGTCACTGGACATCAGTCTCACCCTGGGCACGTGAAGTGTGGCATGCCTGCAACTCAATGTTGAGGTCAATAAACCGCAATTCTAACGACACCGGCACCCCACCGTCCAATATTTGCCACAACCTGGAAACGCCACATCCCGACGCAGCAGTCCCCGGGTGATCTAAAGGGACTTGGGCTTCACGGCCAGCGTCACCAGCACGGTGGCATCTTCCAGCGATTCCAAGGCATGAGGGACGCCCGCCGTGAGGTACAGCATCTGCCCTGCGGCGAGTTCGTGCGTCTTGCCGGCCGCCGTAAAGACGATCCGTCCTTCGAGGCAGTGTACGGTGATCTCGCCGGGCGCCTTGTGCTCGGCAATCACTTTGCCCGCAGGCAGGACCAGTCGCAACACCTCTAACTGTTCCGACTTAAACAGCGTGTAGGTTTTATGATCGGGCAACAGCGGACCGAGCGCGCTGAGATCGATCACCACGTTGGGGTTGAGATGTGCAAGGGCCATCGCCGGTCTCACATGTGAACGGAAGTGAAACAGAGCAGCCACTCAGCTGCTTATATCTACACATGAATGTACAGTTTTTCTCGGCCGGGCGTCAAGCTGCAGCCCGACTTTCAGGTGTTGTCGCCGAGCGATGAGATTTCTATGCAGAGCCTGACGACGAACTCAGCAGCCGCTGATATGGCATTCGGCGAAATCTATCAGCCGGCATGCGTCAGCGTTTGGATTTCACAAGTATGAAGCCGCAAAGCGGCGCCCAATTCGACTGGTCGGCTTGCCGTTCTCGCAGCGCGCCCCTTGTTCCTCAGGCACATGCCGCCCACAGGACCAGCATCAACGCCGCAGGTGTTGATCCAGAAGGTTTGCAGAAGAACCTGATTGGGATTCCCCGACTTCTGCATCCTGCTGTCGTTTACGCCACAAACTGGCCGCTGTTCATGTGCAGGACTCGGTCGGCGGCGGTGCTCGCTTGCTCATCGTGCGTGACCAGCAACACCGCGCCGCCGCCATCGGCGAACTGCCGCAGCGCGCGGAGCACGATCGCTGAGTTCTCGGGATCGAGGTTCCCGGTCGGCTCATCGGCCAGGAGCAGTGCCGGCCGGTTCAACAGCGCTCGCGCCAGCGCACACCGCTGTCGCTCTCCGCTGCTGAGTTGGCTCGGTGTGTGGCCGAGTCGGTCACCGAGTCCAAACTGCTCCAGCAACTCGCTCGCCCGCCGCTGATCGTCGTTCTCGGCCGCACCACCAGTACTGCCGACACCGACCGGTAGCGCGATCCTCGCGGCCAACACGTTCTCCAGCACACTCAGATAAGGCACCAAGTGGAACTGCTGGAATACAAATCCGAGCTGCTCGGCACGAAACGTCGCTCGCCGGTCGCTGGACATTTGATACGGCTGCTCACCCTGGATCAGCACTTCACCGCTGTCGGGAGCCAGCAACGTACCGGCGGTTAACAGCAGGCTCGATTTACCACAGCCGCTGGGTCCGCGGATGGCGACAAACTGGCCAGCGTCCAGTTGCAGCGAAACATCGCGGAGCGCTTGCACCTGGCCACCCGCGGCGCCGTGATAGGTTTTATGAATTCCACGAAGTTCTAACAGCATCTCCGGTCACTCTCCCTGCAGCACTACGGCCGCGTCCTGCGCCGCCGCTGCGGCAGCCGCCAACCAACTGGCCACCGCCGCCAACACCACCGCTAGCACCGGGGTGCTCAGCAGCGTGAACACGAATCCCGGCGACGCCAGCAGGTCATTCAATAACGGCGAATCGGTTGGCCAATCGCCGACCCAGTGCGTGACCGCCCAGCCGCCGAGCAAGCCGATCACGACGCCCAGCACGCCACCGATGATCCCCGATAGAACTGCTTTGCCTAAAAACACATATAAGACTTGCGATGTTCGCAGCCCTAAGGCACGCAAGATCCCGATCTCTTCGCGGCGGTAGCGAACATTATTGAACGCCAACACTCCGACCGCGGCGACCGCCAACAACAGCACCAGCGGAATGACGACTTGCGCGACTTGCTGGTGTTGGGCTTCGAGTTCCGCCCGAGCCGCCCGCTCACGAGCGAGCGTGGCCGCGGAGGCCTCTTGTTCCGCAGCCAGCGATTCTTCGGCGACCAGCTTGGCCTTCGTGCGCGCTTCAGCGCGGGCGAGGGCTTGTGAATGCCGTTCGATCACCTGAGTGCCTGGCAGGATCCCGGCGATTTCGCGGCGAATCTCACTGATGCGGTCGCCGGCGCAGTCGCATTCCAATGCCAAGATTGCATGGATCAGATTTTGCAGCCCTAGGATCTCTTGCGCCTGATTTAAGTCGATCCACAGCGTGACATCGTCGGTCGAACCACGCTCAGGATGCAAAACTGAAACCGTGAATTTCCGCCCAAAGAACTCGACCTCCTGCCCCACCTGCAGGCCGAGCTTTTGATGAATGCTCCAACCGACCACCATTTGGCCGGGAGCCACCGCGTCAAGCACTGGCTTTTTCAGCGCCCGATGCATAAGCGGAACTTCGCCGCGAGTTCCATACAGAATCACGTCGAGTTCCTGTTCGGGCCATTTCACCTGCTTGAGCACCGTCGGTAACAGGTGATTGATCGTCATGATCGAAGAATCACCCAGCCGGTCGGCGTAGCTCGCTGGCATCGTCTCCGAGAGGCTACCGCTGAGATGCAGTTCTGCTGGATCTTGTTGCTCGGGCAAAATCAACACATTGAAGCCCAGGCCTTTCATGTGTTTCCGCATCGCTTCTTCCAGATCGGCACCGGCAGCGGCGACGACACGGACCTTTTCCGCCAACACTTCCTCGGTTTCCGCCTGCTTCGCCGACAAGATCCGATCGGTTGCCAGAGCATCGGCACGCACGACCATATCCGCGGCTACTAGTGCGACCGCCGCCACTGCGATGGCAAGCACCGACAGTCCAAAAGTGAGTTTGCGGTGAGCGATCTCGCGCGTGATCAGGTGAGTGAGTTTCATAACTCATCAGAGGTGGGGAGGAAGTGTCAGCATCGCCGCCCGCCAGGTTCAGCGGCCGCGGAAGAAACTAAGGCTGGCGATGGTTACGATCAGGGCTAGCAGGATCATTACAATCCAAGGCAGCCACACGGTCAGCGCCGACCGCTCGACCGGGTCTAGCGACGGGGCAACCTGTGCCAACGACGTGGCCAACACGGGGATCTCTGCAAGCTCAGTGACGGCGGGCTGGGGATCTGCGTCCTGTTTCTCTGTAGTGCTCGCCAACGATTGTCGGTTAGCCACAATCGGCAAACCGGTTTCTGGATCGGGGGCATATCCGCCGAGGCCGATCAGTGGCAGGGCGATTTCTTCGGGCTCGGTCGGCACGATGTAGTCGTCCCACTGTACTGGCAGCAGCAGATCGACACCGGGATTTTCCGCTTTCACGGTGCACTGACAGGGACCGGTGAGAAACTCCGCAGCTTCCTTGATCATGTCCGCATTGATCCCCATGCCGACCAAAGCGTACAACGTGCGCCCGCGGCCAAAGATCGGAAACGCCATCGGCTCGCCCGCCAGGTCTTCATCGCGCAAATCCGGCTCTGTCGACAGCAACATCTCGACGAACCATTTTTCGGCCGGATCATTTCGATCGACACGCAGCGCTGAGAACCGGATTTTGAGTTCTTCCGGGGCCACGCTCAGTTCCTTCAGGTCTTCCTGTTGGATCGCCGGCAATTCAAGGGTCTCTTGCAGCCCCACCAGTTCTGTTTCTAGCGCCGTTAGACGTGCATCGTCTTGACTGGCGTCCCCACCGGTGAGATACACCCACACGACTTCGCCGTCGAGCAACCGTTTGGCGAGTTCCGTGCGGGCTGGAGAGTTGACCAACCGTTCGACCTGTTCGGCGTTCAACTCAGCCGCACTGACAAACGTCTCGCTGTCGCCGGCTTTGCGGGGCAGGTTGACGACGATTTGCGGCAGCGTCTGCACGCCGGTCTGCTCCAACCGTTCCTGGTCACCGGATTGCAGTTCACCTCGCAGGTCAACCAGACGCACCTGCAGGTTGGCTCCGCCGCTGGGCGAACCCTCGCGTTGCAATCGCTCGACAAGCTGCGTCTGTTCGGCACTCAGGTCTTGGTCGTGGTAGACGAACACCTGATAGGCATCCGGTCGCCACTGTTCGAGGGCAAAGCGAAACACCGGGACCGAGCAGGCAAACGCTGCGGCTGGTAGCAGCACGAGCGCCGCAGCCGCCCAGAGAACGGGTAGGCGGCGCACTCGTGCCACCGTCTGTGAGGGCAATCTGATCAGCATCATTCGTTCACCTTATGCAACTCGATTCCGGACAAGACCGGCAGCCCTTGCTTCGCAATCAACCGCACTCGCAGTTGATCCTCCACCAGCACGCCTTCGACTTCGCGAATCTGTGTCTGGCCGTCTTCCAATGTGATTGACTCCGATACCACCTGATCCTGGACCGCAATATCAAACACCCGGGGCCCGCTGCTGGTCACGATCTCCGGTGTGCCGAAGAACAACCGCACACGGTATTTTTGCGGCTTTCGCTGTGACTGATCCGGTTGGGGCTTGCCCAGAAGCATGCCGATCCGGATCTCCGCTTCGCCTTCCACGCCCGATGCAAATACCCAGGGGTAATGCGCATCGGCGATCGCTGAGGAGTGCCGGGCGAACTGCTTGGCGTCGCCGCTGATCTCGATTTCCACGGGTGAGTTATCGGTGACGCTTGGTGACTCAAACCACAGCAGGCCTTGAGCGTCGCGGCGTTGGCCAGGGGCGCCCAGGTTGATGCCGAGCGAGTGGACATGTTGGCCATCGGCTTCCGCTTTGGCCATTACATTCACCGTCCAGACTTCGATTTCCGGCATGTGCACCAGCGCCAGCGAGGTCTGGTTTTGGTAGGAACAACTGCAAGTCCGGGTGTAATCCGGGGCGTTCAGCACACCGCCGGCAGCAATCAGATTGCCTGTGCAGCCCGATTTGAAGCCGCCCAGGTTGCCGGTCCCACCGTGGTCGGTCAGGTCATAAAAGCCTGCGGCTCCGGAGCGGAACGTCAGCAAGTTTTCACTCGCCAGAATGGTGTTGCAGCCATACGCGCGAGTGATCTTCCACTGTTCCGGTTGGCCGGTGAGCGGATTATCGATCCAGTAGGGATCCCCACTTTCCAAATAGAAGGCACCTGCTGATTCACTATAAGCATTGCTGTTGGTGATGATCAGGTCGTTGTGCAGGATGCAGGGGCCGGAGTATTTCAGGTCGTCTTTGCGCCACTGGACCGTGCCGTCTTTACCGCGGTAAACCGCCATCCCGCGACTGACTTCGGCCGCCAAGCGGTCGCTTGCGGCCGCTCCTGCCTGCAGCAGCAGATCATGTTGCTCGGAATAGCTCAGCCAGGTGCCAAAGACGCCTTCTTCGACTTCCCAGAGCGTGTCGCCGGTGGTCGGCTCGATTGCCACGATCCGGTAATTGTTCGGCAGCGCCCGACCGCGGCGGCGCAGCTTGTCTTCGACCGGTTGAGGATGTTTGTCGAGGCAGTAAATCCGGCCACCGCCAGCGACAATGCCATTGTGCCAGAAGCTGTGGCGAGCGTCGATTTTCCAGAGCACCGAACCGGTTTTGCGGTCCATTCCCACAAGCGCCATGCTGCCCGCTCGGTCAAGCGATTTGGAGCCAAAGCCCGCCTTGTTACCGCTTAGCTTGGCATCCTCTTCCTCAAAGGACAGGTCCAAACGCTCACGGTATTTGGCGAAGCCAACGCCACCGATCAACACATCGCCGTAAACACCCAGAAAACCCCATTCATTGGGATCACCTGAATCTTCTTGTGGCAACGCGATGTCCTGCAGCAGTTCGCCGTTGCTCGAATCGAGTACATGGCAAACGCTCCCCTCGACAATGTAAACCCGATCCGCGGTTACAACATAGTTGGTACCACGCGCATTGGCGCCTGGGATATGGACCTGGTTATAAGAAGGGTCGAGCGGCGTTTCTTTATACGTGTCGTTGTAATAGACATCGAAGGTGCCGAGATCATCAAACCTGCGTTGCCACAGTACACGTCCGGTGTACACATCGCGGCAACTTAGCACGTCGATGCCTTGAATATAGAGTTTGCCGTCGACAACCTGTTGCGATGGGCCGTGTCCGTGGCGTGGGAGCACATCCATATTGCTGCTGCCGCCAAACCACAGCAGCCCCAGCGGCAACCGCACACGGGCGTCATCGGATTTTCGCGTGTTGGCAATGTTGCCATGCTGGTGTGTCCAGTCGCCGGAGCCTGGCAGCGCACCGACGCGGGTCAGCCGTACCGCTTCGGCCATCGGTTCGACTTCTGCCCGCTCCAGTTTCATCGCGGTGACTTGCTCGGCGATCGCAGACTGGACCTGGGGTTCAGCCAACAATTGCAGCGTGCCGCCATAAGGTCGCACCGCTTCATAGATCGCTTTCAGCGCCTCGGCGTTGCCTGCCAATCGTTCGCTCAGTTCTGCCCCGGCAAACACTTGGTGGGCCAAATACGGCGAGGCCGAGAACTGCTCGGGCGTGCTGTGATGGACCGTCACGGTTCCATACCGCCCGGCACGATCGATTTGTTGCCGCAGCCGTTCCACCCGCTGAGCGTCCTCGTCGACGATCGCCAGTTGCACGAACGGCGAAAGTTGAGCGATCGCCAGGGCCAACTCTTCGTCGGCAGCACCGAACCACAATGCGTAGCCTTGGGCTTCTCCGGCAGCCAAAATCTCGGTTGCGCGGCGAAGGTGCGCTTCGCTCGGCTGTAACTCGGCAACTTGTTCGGTTACCCGCTGCGTGGGCGTTTCGCTCGGCGAACCGAAGGCCAAGATATCGCCACCAGCGGTGACGGCGAACAGTTTGTCGTCAGCCGCCAGCAAGCGTTCGACTGGACCATCGACTGCGGGATCGACCGCAGCCGACCAGACGATTTCGGGTTTCGCTCGCTCCGCATCGGGCAAGGCAATGGCCGTCAATCCCTGGACGCCAGCGGCGTACAGCCGGTTGCCAGCCAGGATCAGGTCACCGCGACCGTCGGCTTCGATTTCCCAAACCACCTTGCGATCGTTGCCGTAAGCCCGAATCACTGCGGCACTGGACTTGGTTTCTTCGGCGGAATAGACCAGCGAGCCATGCAGCACCGGCTCATTTGGCATGAATGCCGTTTTGTCGCCGCTGGCGAGGTCGAACTCACGGACGCCCTTGAGCCGAGTGTGCACGAAGTAGAACGTGTCGTTGGCCATCACGAAGGAGCCGCCGGTTCCCTTGCCGCCGGCGTTGAGCTCAAAGTAGCGCATCGCGCCGGTTTGGCGATCGAACACGGCCGGCACCGAACGGCCACCGGGAACGATCAAATCCTTCTCGGTTGCCACCAGTGCTCCCTGCGGCCCAATACCCGCGAACGACGGGGCGCTGTGCGGTTGTTTGATATAGGCGGCTCCGGAGGAGTCGTTGACCCACTGGATTTCACCGGTCTCGGCATCCATCGAGTAGATAAAGACGCCCATGAACGGCCAGATGCTCGACGCGAAGTAGACCTGGCCGTCGCGGAGCACCGGACCACCGCGGGCTGGCCAAGCCGAGATCAACCGCTGGTTGCCGATCACGCGGCGATTGGAGAAGTTGCCGGTCGAGCGTGGGCCGCCGAAGAATTGCCACTGCAGCGTTCCTGTCTCAGCATCGACGCAGTACAGCCGCCCATCATCGCTGGTGAAGTACACCCGGCCTTGCCAACCGACCGGTGCCAGCCGCACCGGCGCATCGGTGAAGAAACTCCACAACTCCTGGCCTGTCTCCGTATCGAACGCCACGAGCTTATCGCGGTCGCTGTAGCCGACGAACATCCGGCCATCGAGCACGATCGGCTCGAACAACCGGTCGTAGGTCATCAGGTCGAGGTTCAGTGGGTCGTCCCACGCTTGCACACGTGGTTCACCGCTGCGCGCCCACAGCAGTTCGAGGTCGTCGGGCAGACCATCCGGCGAGGCTGCGGTCCGCCCCGCATCAAATCGCCACATCGGCCAATCGGCCGCCAGCGAAGCGGTGCCGTCTAAAGTTGCCGTGGCGAGAATCGCCGAGACTGCGGCAACACGAATCCAGTTCTGAATGTCCACGAACACGGGGCGTGTTCTCCTCGAGAGGTTGCTGCTGAGGGACGCAAGGCGGGGCGAATAACGTTCTGGTTATACACGAGCGGCGAAGCGTTTTCCCACCCTCCAGTTCGAGAAACGCGAAGTCAGAGGCGAGAAGTTCGACGGCAGGCAGAGAGACTGAGGACGGCACAGAACAGACCGCCAAGGTGGTCGATCGCTCCGCCGATCGAACTTGAAACGAGTCTCCGACCGGCGGCCAAGGTGGTCGATCGCTCCGCCGATCGAACTTGAAACGAGACTCCGACCGGCGGCCAAGGTGGTCAATCGCTCCGCCGATCGAACTTGAAACGAGGCTCCGACCGGCGGAGCGGTCGGCGACACTGGCAGGCAGCGACGGACGCGGTCGACGATTCCGTGTAGCTACTTCCCGATGATCGGTCCGTAGAAGTTTGGTTGGCGGTCAGCAAAACGGTCGATCACATGCGCTCCAGGAGTGCGTTCGATCCGCTTGCTGCGGGCCTGCTGCAGGTCAACCTCGGCAAGCAAAATGGTTTCTTCGTCACCTGCCGCTTTCGCTAATAGGACACCATCGGGCCCACTGATGCTGCTCAGGCCGCAGTAGCGAAAGCCGCGTTCGCTGCCGATGCGATTGGCAGCAACAAAGAACAAATGATTCTCCATGCTGCGAGCTAGCGGAACGATCTCGGCCGTACGTGCGGCGGCAATGGGCCAATTCGTAGGCAGCGTGATCACATCCGCACCGGCCAGTCCTAAGACGCGCATCGGTTCCGGAAACGAACTGTCATAACAAATCGCCATTCCGATACGAGCTTCCCCCGCTTGCTCAATGGCATAAGGACGGTCGCCGCGATCGACCCAGCGATCGACACCGAGGTGTGGCAAATGCACCTTGCGATAGGAGCCCAGTACCCCCTCGGGACCCACCAGGGCCGCGGCGTTATAGAGTTTTTTGTTTCCATCTGCCCCAGCTGCGACCTCAAGAAAGCCGATGACTAGATACAGCGGATGCGGGCGACGGCAGGCCGCGGCGAGCGATTGCCACAGCGGATCATCGATTGCCAGCGCGCTGCCCCAGGCCTCCTCGCGGCTATCGAATCCGTAGCCGCTGAGCATGCATTCCGGAAAAACGACCAGGTCGGCTTGTTGTTCCGCAGCGCGGTCGAGCCAATCGATCACGCGGTGCTGGTTAGCGGAGACATCAGCGAAGGTGACATCGCTTTGGACGCAAGACAGCAACATCGTTTTTCCGTATGATCCGACGTGAAATAAACAACCAATCCGTTCAGAGAACGTTTTCTGAAAGCAGATTCATGATTGATAAACGGTATGACTATGACCTCTTTGTAATCGGCACCGGCCCCGGAGGCGAAGGGGCTGCGATGCAGGCAACCAAAGGTGGGATGCGAGTCGCCGTAGCGGAAGAGTATCCGCTGATCGGTGGCAATTGCACCCACCACGGAACGATTCCGAGTAAGTCGCTGCGGCATACGATTACCAGCACCGTCAAAGCGATGACGAATCCCACCTTTCAGGCGGCCGGGATTCACTTGAGCGCGACGATGGATCAATTGCGACGCGGCTCGCAAACCATCATCACGCGCCAAGTCGATATGCGGCGCTCCTTCTACGATCGCAATGGGGTGCCCGTGTTTCGCGGCACCGCTTCGTTTGTCGATGAACACACCGTGGCGGTCGGATCGCGCCGGATCACCGCCGCAAACTTTGTGCTCGCTCCCGGAGCACGCCCCTACCGACCGAGCAACGTCGACTTCAATCACCCCTGCATCTTCGACAGCGACACGATTCTCAATATCAGCGAGCGACCGACGTCGATCACGGTCTATGGGGCGGGCGTTGTCGGCACGGAATACGCCTCGATGTTTCGTGATCTGGGCAGCAAGGTCAATCTCGTCAACACCCGTGACAAGTTGCTGGAGTTCCTCGACGATGAAATCATCGACGCTTTGTCGTATCACCTTCGTGACCGCGGCGTGATCATCCGCCACAACGAAGAGATCGAATCGATTCAAGGGCTCGACGACGGCGTGATCCTGACGCTCAAGAGCGGCAAACGCTTGAAGACGGATGTGTTGCTGTGGGCCAACGGACGTTCCGGCAACGTCGAACAACTCAATCTTGAATGCGTCGGCCTGAATGCGGACTCACGCGGCCAATTGAAAGTCAACGATCACTTCCAGACGTCTCAGCCGCACATTTATGCCGTCGGCGACGTCATCGGCTATCCCTCATTGGCCAGTGCCGCCTACACCCAAGGTCGCGCTGCCGCGATGCACTTGCTCGGTGACGAAGATGAAGATCTGCGTTCGCACGACATTCCCACCGGGATCTATACCAATCCAGAGATCAGTTCCGTCGGCAAAACCGAACGCGAATTGACCGCCGCACGCGTGCCCTACGAAGTCGGTCAGGCGCAGTTCCGCAGCTTGGCCCGTGCCCAAATCACGGGCAACACCGTCGGAATGTTGAAACTGTTGTTCAACCGCGAGACGCTTGAACTGCTTGGCGTACACTGTTTTGGTGACAATGCCTCGGAGATCGTGCACATCGGCCAAGCGATCATGAGCCAGCCGGGTGAACGCAACACGCTGAAGTACTTCATGGACACGACGTTCAACTACCCGACGATGGCGGAGGCGTATCGCGTCGCCGCGCTCAACGGCTACAACCGCCTGTTCTGAGGTTCGTGGCGAAGTTACGTGGATTCAGGGCCGCGGAGTTGCCCCGGACGTAGCCCAGCTACGCGGTGGATGGCTCGGTAGAACGTCGACAGGTCGTCAAAGCCGCTCTGGAACGCGATCGAAGCCATTTTGCGATCGGTGTTTTGCAACAGCTCGATCGCGTGCTGCACACGCAGCCGGTTGCGATAGTCGAGCCAGGTTCTGCCAGTGCGGCGGCGGAACGCAGCCGTGAAATAGCGGCGCGACATGCCGCACGCGCGGGCGGCATCGTCGAGCGACTGCGCTTCAAAAAAATTGTGCTGCAGCCAGACCAGGTAGGACTCCAGCATCGGGTCGCCTCCGCCCACGGGTTCCTGGCCAGGAGTGCGGCTGAGACTGCTGGCTCGGTCCTCTGGCTGCCGCAGCAGGGGCTCTGCCGGCAGGGTGTGCGGCGGGGAAGCTTGCGCTGCCAATAACACCTGGGCCACCAGATCCAGCGCTGCGGCGACCGCGGCCAACCGGTACACCCGGTCCGGTTGGCCATGCGCGTACAGCAATCGCCGCATCCGCTGCTCGAGCCGCAGCGGCCCGAGTTGCTCGGCCGGCATCACGCCGCTGGGCAGCGATGATGTCACGCCAGGCACGCAGCGCAGCAGCTTCGCGGCGATCCCTAATCCATAAAGCGAAATCGGGTGCCGCGGGTCATCGATGATCCGGTGCCGCAGGCCAGCTGGAACCACCACCAGATCGCCCGTTTTGCAAATGCGGTCGCCCCAGTCGCCGTGAACCGTGCCGCTGCCCTGCGTGATCAACAGCAATTTCACAAACCGATGGCGGGTAAAGCCCATCGCAAAGGATTCGCTGTGCCGGCTCTCAAACGCCCACAATCCCACCGGATCGAGGTTCTCAGCAACCGGTTCGGCTCGCTCTGGCGGTTGCCCAGTTATGGATGTGAGGGGGTTGGACGTCGTGAGATCAGGGACCATGGTCTGTGTCTTCAGTAACCGGCGCAGGCGGCAGGAGCGGCCGCGACCGGCATCCACGAGGCCGCGACATGCACGCATTCCTGACGCTTCAAACCCGCGCCATCTTCGATTGCTCCTGCCCGAAATGCAAATCAGAGTTGCTCAATTTGCAAAGACGTTCCAAGCCGAGCGAGCTATCGTGGCGGCTTCCTTGATTTCCCTGTTGCTTTGCGAGGCCCTGTCGATGCTCCCGTCGCTTCCCCCCGTTCGCCCCGGCCGCAAGATTACCGGAATGTCGGCAATCCTGTTGCCCCTGCTGTCGGCCGATGCCTCGGATGGTGTGGTCGTGGACTGGGACAGCTTTCGCGCCCATGTGGCGCGGACGGCGGACGCTGGGCTGATACCGGCGGTCAACATGGATACCGGTTATGTGAATCTGATCACGGACGAGCAGCGCGTCGAGGCGCTGCGGCATGCGGCCGATGTGCTCTCCGGACGGCCGTTCGTTGCCGGAGCCTTTGTCAAAGACAGCCCCGGCTCAGCGTTTTCGCTCGCGGCCTATGGCGAACGCATCGACGAGATGCATCGCCACGGGGCGGTGCCGGTGATCTTTCAGTCTTATGGATTGACGAGCCAAGCTGACGCGGCGATCGTCGATGCTTATGCTCAGATCGGGCATCAGTTCGGAAGCTTTTATGCATTCGAACTGGGTAAGATGTTTGCTCCCTTTGGCAGTATCTATTCGCTGGAAACTTATCAGGGTTTGATGCAGGTGCCACAGTGCCGCGGCGCCAAGCACTCGTCGCTCAGCCGGCAGCAAGAATGGCAACGGTTGCAACTCCGCGATCAAGTGCGTCCCGATTTCCAAGTGCTCACCGGTAACGATTTGGCGATCGACATGGTGATGTACGGCAGCGACTACCTGTTGGGGCTGAGCACGTTTGCTCCTGAGGAGTTTGCTCGCCGTGACGCGCTCTGGCAGGCCGGCGATCCCGCCTTCTTCGAAGTCAACGACCTGCTGCAGTACCTCGGTTTTTTTGCCTTCCGCAATCCAGTGCCGGCTTATAAGCATAGCGCTGCACAGTTCCTGCACGCCCGAGGTTTCATTCGCACCTCGCTGACTTATCCGGGAAGTCCTCAGCGTCCTGAATCTGACACCGCCATCCTTGCTGAAATCCGTGAGAAGTTGTCATGAACAAGAGCTGTCTTACGATCGCCATGCACGGCGTCACCGGCCGGATGGGGACCAACCAACATTTCATTCGTTCGATCCTGGCGATCATGCGGCAAGGTGGAGTCGCATTGACGTCGGGCGGGCGATTGCAGATCAAGCCGATTCTGGTCGGCCGCAGCGAAGCCAAAGTGCGGCATCTGGCCGAAACGGTGGCTAGCCGCGAACTGGGGAGTCCCGTCGAGTGGACAACCGATCTGGAGAGTCTGCTATCGGACGCAAGCGTTGACGTGGTGTTCGATGCCTCGAGCACCTTGCAGCGGGCCGCTGTGGTTCGCCGCGCGGCCGCAGCCGGCAAAGCGATCTACTGCGAAAAACCGATCGCTACTCGCGCCGGCGAAGCTTATGAGTTGGCGGACTTGGTGGAAACCGCTGGCGTGAAGAACGGCGTCGTGCAGGACAAGTTGTGGCTGCCGGGGATCCGCAAGCTGCGGATGCTCCGTGACCAAGGCTTCTTTGGTCGGATCCTCAGCGTCCGTGGCGAGTTCGGTTATTGGGTGTTCTCGGGGCACGAGGCGGATCAGCCTCCGCAGCGCCCATCGTGGAATTATCGCCGCGAGGACGGGGGCGGGATGATGATCGACATGTTCTGCCACTGGGAATATTTGATCGGTGACCTGTTCGGTAAGATCGACCGCGTGTTGGCCCATGCCACGACCGACCTGCCGGAACGAGTCAATGAAGCGGGGGCCGCCTACCCCTGTACCGCTGACGACTCGGCCTATGCGATCTTCGTGCTCAAAAACGGGATCACTTGCCAGTTCAACAGTTCCTGGGCGACCCGCGTGCGCCGTGATGACTTGCTGACGGTGCAAGTCGATGGGACGCACGGTTCAGCCGTGGCGGGCTTGCGTGAATGCTGGATCCAGCCGGCGGGAGCGACTCCCAAACCGGTTTGGAACCCGGACATTCCCCAGCCGATCGATTTCTACCAGGGCTGGCAGAAGCTGCCTGCAACGACCGAGTACGACAACGCTTTTAAGATCCAGTGGGAACTGTTCCTGCGGCACTGCGCCGGCGAAGCCGAGTTTCCTTGGTCGCTGCGCAGCGGGGCTGCCGGTGTGGCGTTGGCCGAAGCCGGCGAGCGTTCGGTCAGCGATCGCTGCTGGGTGAATGTCTAGCCGGCGGGCTTGGTAGCGGTTGGCGATGGCTGGCCCCGTGTCGCCGATCGCCGAGTGTCGCCGATCGCTCCGCCGATCGGTTCCCTTTTGTTGGGGGAGTTCGACCGGCGGAGCGGTCGGCCACGTTTTTGCCGGTCGGTGTCCTGTTCGACCGGCGGAGCGGTCGGCCACGCTGCAATCAGCTCACGTCGCCGGTGGTCCAGGTGCCGTCGATGTTGCGCCAAGTCTTGCCGGTCGGATTCTTATCGGCCAACAACCACGGCAACCGCGCTGCACGCACGTTGTCGTAACTGGTCAGCTTGGCAAACCGGAAGATGGCGGTTGGGATGCCGACGGCCGTGAAGCCAGGGTGCCCAGTCGCTGGGTAGGGGCCGCCGTGATTCATGGCTGGGCTGACCGCGACGCCGGTCGGCATCTTGTCGTTGAGCAACCGGCCGACTTTGGGAGTCAGCGCGAAGGCGACGGGATCATAGGCTTCGTCTTCGCCGTCGGTTGCCGAATAGATGCAGCCGGTCAGGTTCCCTTCGAGCGATTCGATGATCCTGACGAGTTGATCGATGTCTGCGGCGACAACCAACAACGACGCATTGCCAAACGCTTCGGTCTGGAACAGTTCAGGGTCATCCAAGAATTGTGCGCCGCTGGCGGTCAGCAGCGTGTTGGGCCGAGCGCAGCGCTCGCTCAAGGCTTCGCCGCCTCCGGCCAGCAGTTTTGCGCCGCCTTGGCAGAGCGTCTGAATCGCTTCGCCCAGCGAACGGGAGACCGCTGGCGAGAGCAACGTTCCGGGAGTCGCCTGGGTATATTTTTCTCGCACCGAGTCGATGAATTGATCGCTCGCCTCACCTTGCACGAGCAGCACCAGGCCAGGGTTGGTGCAGAACTGGCCAGCCCCCATCAGCGCGCTGGTGACGAACTCATCGACGAGCTGTGGTCCACGCTCTGCCAGCGCGGCCGGTGTGATCACGACCGGATTGACGCTCGAAAGCTCCAAGTAGATCGGCTTGCCGGCAGCGTCGGCGGCAGCCTTGAGCGCTAGCCCCGCACGGCGGCTGCCGGTGTAGCCGGTTGCTCCGCAACGCGGATCGCTGACCATTCGCTCGCCATCGCTGTGCGACGTGCGGTAGATCAGTTGCACGGTCGCCGCTGGTAATCCGGTCGCTTCAATCGCCTGGAAGGCCAGCGCTGCGAAGCGTCGGGTGGTCTCAGGCAACGTGGTGTTGGCCTTCGCGATCACCGGATTGCCCGCGGCAATCGCGGCGGCAAAGTCGCCACCGGAGGCGCTGCCAAAGGCGAACGGAAAGTTGTTCGGGCCGAACACACAGATCGGGCCCAGCGGCTCGTAGCAAGACCGGATCGAAGCTTTGGTGTCGATTACCGGCATCGCCCAGTTGCCAGTGCGTGCCGCGGTGGCTGCCAGTCGCAACTGATTCACGGTGCGTGGCAGTTCAACGTCAGCCAGCCGTGGGCTGCGTGCCAGTCCCGATTCTTCATGCGCGGCGTCGACCAATTCTTCCGCATGTGCCTGGATCAAGTCGGCATACGCTTCCAAGAACTTGGCGATCTGCTCGACCGGCGTGCGGCGCAACTCAACCGCCGCCGCGGCAGCCGCATCCAAGGCTTCGTCGATATCCGCCCAGCTGCTGACCGGAAAATCTCGCTCGATGGCTCGGTTCTGGCTCGGATCGGTAGCGCGAAACGAATCAGCGAGATTGGCTTGACGCCATTGTCCGGCGATCAGCACGGGTTGGCAGGTGGTCGTGGAAGCGGATGACATCGTGCTCATTTCCTTCAAAGAACATGGGAGACGAACTGCAATCACTGCCGACAGCCGGCACGCCACCAGCTGGCAGCGAACGAGCAATCGGAGGGCAGTTTGCGAGGGCGCTTCATCAGAATCCACCCATCGCTGTTGTGCAATCCGCTCGCCCACCGCAGCAGGCAACCGCCCGCAGCGTCCGCTCCGTCGACCTTCGTACTCAACGGCTATCGGCCGATTCCCCTCAAGACGAGAACGCCTTTCCAGAGTAGCCGTCGCGGCTCAGCGACTTGCGGCGCCTGCGCCACCGGGTGGACCAGCCACTCATTTTGCTCTGGTGGCACCCAAAACGGATGCTGTAGAAGCCAAGTTGGAGCAAAGGAGTCTTCGATGATCGGCTTACCCACCGCGGCCCCGGAACTGGTCGTCACGAATTTTCACCGGCGATTTACCGGCGTCTCGGCGACGGCCGACGCAGTGGTCTCTCAACAACGCAATTTGTTTCAGCTGTGCTTGGCCGGGCGGCCGCTACCCAGCGCTCCGCAGGCGGTGACGTATCGGCAAGCGCTAAGCCTGTGTCGCCAGCCGCCCCCGGGACGCCCGTTTGCGATCTGGCACGTCCGCCGCAATTCAGAAATGCTCGCGGCGATTATCGCTCGCGACGTGCTGCGTCTCCCGATCCGGATTGTCTTCACATCCGCGGCCCAGCGGCTGCACTCGGCCTTCCCACGACGATTGATCGCCAAGATGGATGCTGTCGTGGCGACGACCGCCAAGGCGGCTGCTTTTGTGCCCAATCTCGCAGGAATCATCCCGCACGGTGTCGATACCGAACGCTTCGTTCCCGCAGCGGATCGTCAGGCGGCCTGGGACAAGCTCGGTTACGGCGGCCGCTATGGTATTGGCATCGTCGGGCGCGTTCGACCGGAGAAGGGAACCGATCTCTTTGTCGAATCCCTGCTTCGCGTGCTGCCGCAGCGTCCTGAGTTCACTGCAGTGATCATTGGCCGAGCGATGCCGGGTGACAGAGAGTTTCAGCGGCGGCTGCAGCAACGCATCGAGGCAGCTGGCTTAACCGATCGCTTCGTTTTCGCCGGCGAGTTGCCGCCGCAAGAGATGCCGGTGCTGATGCGTTCGCTCTCGCTGCTGGTCGCTCCAGCACGCTACGAAGGCTATGGGATGACGCCGCTCGAAGCGATGGCCAGTGGCGTCGCTGTGGTTGCCAGCGAAACCGGCGTTTATCCCGAAATCGTTCAAGACGCTGTGGGACGACTGGTTCCGATTGGCGATGTCGAGGCGCTGAGCCACGCAGTCGCTGAGGTCACGCAGGACGTCGATCGTTTGCATCGCATGGGGCTGGCAGCACGCGAACTTGCTGAGTCGCACTTGTCGCTGCGGCTCGAGTCCGCCGGCTACGCTTCCCTGATGCAGCGAATGTGGGCTGGCGAATCGGTCAGCGTGCTGCCGCTGCG
>CALELC010000288.1 GCA_937904535.1 uncultured Planctomycetaceae bacterium | reverse complement strand
GATCGATTTCCACCGCCGAATGACGCTCGGCCGTTTCGCCGGAAACGTCGCCGCCTTCAATGGTGGCGGCGATTCGAGCCAGCCGCCGCGCCAGCGGGAAGGACAACTTCAATGATGCTGGCAGCGGTTCCCGCGCGTGCATCACATCCTCGCCGAACTCGGTCAGCTGCACCGTTGGACGACGCTCATCGACTTCGATCTGCTGCGCCATGCCAGCGGCGATAACCGCGTCGAGCAAATCAACCAGATCGGGTTGTTTCAATCCCGACAGCATGCCGTAAGTGCTCAGGCGGTTCAGCTTCCACTGCTGAATCTTCTTGTTCTGTGATCCGCCGAGCATTTGCGCAATCATCGCTTTGCCGAAGCGTCCATGCATCCGCTTGATGCCGCTGAGCACGATCCGGATTCCGCGTAGCAGCGCAGCGGGATCGATCGGAGTCGCGCTGTCACTTTCGAGTTGAAGGGCGGCGGCGAGTGTCTCGGTCGTGGTAGGATTTCCCGACATACAACTTCCCTTGGGATCACAGCGGTCACACAAGCGACAATCGGCTACATCCGGGTCACCAAAGTACTCTAAAACATTGCGTTGCCGGCACCGCGGCGTGCGGGCGAACTCGATCACCGATTCCAACTTTTCGTATTCGGCTTCCTTGCGCTTTTCGAGCTCCGCAAAATCGATATTGAGTTCTTCAAAGGGAATGTCGCGCTGCGTGATGTGAACGGCCCGGCCGCGAAATGGCGGCACGTAGTCGAAGGCTTTCAATCGCACCAGTTCACGGAGCGTTCGCGCCAATTGCTCGCGCTCCACGCCGGCGACTTCCGCCAGCCGCTGAGGCCGAATGTAAACATCTTCTCGGCGACGTGAGCCAACCAGTTTTTCTGCGGCGGCCAGCACTTTGCGGCGGAGTTTTGCTTCACGCGGCAACAGATCGACGAGTGTCGGCAGATCGCTATCGATCCGCAAAATCGCTGCATTCGCGCTGCTGTCGAGACGTTTGAGCACTCCGGCCCGCGCGAGCAGCGTTTCAGCGGTGCCCACCGACTCGGCCGTTTCTTTGATCCCGATCGCATCGCGGACTTGCTGCAAAGTCAGCTCGATCGGATCATCCGGACGCGACAGCAGAAAATCGTAGACCTTGCGGACGACGTCCGCGGAGGGATAGCGATTCTCAATAAAGAATTCTTGGATGTAGCGATCGGAGTAAGAAAAGAACAACCGGCACTCGCTCATCGCGCCGTCACGACCGGCGCGACCTGCCTCCTGGTAGTAGGCTTCCAGACTGCCTGGCATGTTGTAGTGAGCGACGTAACGGATATCCGATTTATCGATCCCCATGCCGAACGCATTGGTGGCGACGATTCCGGCGAGTCGCCCGGCCATAAAGTCCTCTTGGACCCTTCGGCGTTGTTCTGGCTCCATGCCCGCATGGTAGACGCCGATGCCGCGGCGGAGCTTGGCCGGAAGCCACTCAGCAATCTCCTCACAGCGTTTCCGAGTTGCAGCATAGATGATGCCGCAGCCGGATTGCCCTTGAATGAACTCCAACAGCTTGTCGTTCTTCTCGCGATCGCTCTTACAGTGCTCGACGGTGAAACGCAGATTCGTCCGGGCGAAGCCGGTCACGAACTCGTCGGGCTCCTTCATTCCGAGAATCGCTTTGATGTCCTCGCGGACATACGGCGTCGCGGTGGCGGTCAGCGCGATCGTTTGCACTCCGCCTAGATAGCGGCTGCGAAACTGACCCAGTCGTGCGTAGTCGGGGCGAAAATCGTGCCCCCATTCGCTGACGCAGTGCGCCTCGTCAATCGCCAACAGCGATACACCGGCGCGTGAGACCGCGTCGAGAAACCGGCCGTTGCGAAGGCGTTCAGGAGCCACGTAGACCAGGTCAAGCGCTCCGGCAGCCATCTGCTCCATCACCGCGTCTTGCTCCGCCGTCGTCAGAGAACTGTTGATGAGCTTGGCCGCGATCCCCAGGCGTTGGAGCGAATCGACCTGGTCCTTCATCAGCGCGATCAGCGGAGAAACAACGATCGTCGTCCCCTTTCTCGCCAGACTTGGCAACTGATAGCAGAGGCTCTTGCCACCGCCGGTTGGCATCACGCACAGCACATCCCGTCCGGCGGCCAGCGCGTCGACCACATCTCGCTGGCCGGGCCGGAAGGCTCGCAAGCCGAACCGGCCCAGCAGCGATTCGGGGTCGGTCGCCGAGTGATCGGACCCGCGAGCGAGCGTTTCGGCGGGCATGGGGAGCAATCCGTGGATGGCAAGAGGACGAGAGTGAGACGTGGCAGGATCTGCCTTGGATTATAGCGCCCCACGGTCTGAAACGACTACCGCCAGTTGAACCAGATCCGATCCGGCAAAACCGCGCCAATCGTTTTCAACCCACACTCGGGGATGTCTTTTTGCATCAACCAGCGTTGCCTAAACGCCTCACTCGCGCAAGTCGCGTGCTAGGGTTCCTGCGGACAGATGCTGTCTACGCAAAACCCGTCCCGATCCAGCTGCCCCAGAACTCGAGCCGTGAACACCGCTGGCCGCCGCATCGCTTCCACGCACCGTGACCTGGCTGTCCGCCTGGCCGCTGGGATCGCCGTGGTTGTCTGCGTGCTGATCAGCGGCTGTCAGCAGATTCGGCTACCTGCGGTGGATCCCTCCGGCCAGTGCCTGCTGGCCCCTTATCCCACTTCGACGACCTTAGCGCTCCCCTGTAGCGGCGGAGAAGGCTGCACCTGTCTGACCTGCGCCCGCGGATTAGCAGCGCATTTGCATGAGCACAAAGCCAATCTGCATGCCAAATTGCAGAACTTTCACCGCGGAGCGACCACGCCCGCGTTCCCCGAACCGGCGGACCCGCCCCCCTGCTTGGAAATGACCGGGCCGACGCAATTGCCGCCGTGTGGCCGCACCCTAAGTGATCCCGACGCTTGCGGCGACGATTGCAAACACGGTCCGCCGGCGGTGTTGTACGGCGACGAAGTACTCGGCAAACGCCGGCACGCCCATCACCATCACCACTGCCTGCCCGAGCGCGGCACGCGTGGGCGGATCCTGCTCTCACCCCAGAAAATCGTTGCCCCGGTTGGCGGCGAGGTGATCTTGCTGTCCGGGATCTGCGGAAACGACGGGTATTTGCAGGTCGGCCAACCGCTCGAATGGATGCTGACTCCAGAAAGCGTGGGGACGTTTATCGAAGTCGGCAACGACGATCCGGGCATGCTGCATCGCCTGGCCAAAATCGATAAAGCCGACAAACGCAGCGGCTCCTATGCGTTGGGCGTCACCAGCACCAAGCGGGCGCTGATTACCCGCGGCAATCTGAACAGCCAAGACGATGTGCCCCTCGATAAGGGACAGACGTGGTTGTCGATCAGCAGTCCCACCGAAGGTACTAGCCGCGTGACGGTGCTGGCTCCG
>CALELC010000287.1 GCA_937904535.1 uncultured Planctomycetaceae bacterium | reverse complement strand
TGTTTGTGGGGGCAGGTGTGGCAGTGCCGGTGACGCGTCAACGGACCGCCGCCGCAGCGACGAGTCGTCGTCTGCGACTGTGGACCAACAAGGCGACGAAACCTGCAGCGGCCATCGCAAACGTCGACGGCTCAGGAACCACCACGACCGGTGCCGTCGGCGGGAAAGGATACGGGTCGGTCCCGCCGGGATTGCCTCCACCGCCAGGAACGCCGCCGCCAGGAACGCCGCCGCCAGGAACGCCGCCGCCAGGAACGCCGCCGCCAGGCAGATCGCCTCCGCCCGGAGCACCTCCCCCGCCAGGCAACCCACCATCGCCGGGAGTGCCTCCACCAGGAACGTCACCGCCGCCCGGCAGGCTCCCGTCGCCGGGTACAGGCGGCCAAAGCACATCGGGCGAGCCGCCGTCTTCTCGCTCCAATCCCTGAGGCGCAATCATCGCCAGCCCTGCCAGTTGGCTAGCCCCGGCTCCCAGACCGCCCAGTGCTGAGCCTCCGGCAAGCGGCACCGCGCCAGCGCCGCCAATGCCAGCGGCCGCTGTGGCTCCTCCCACCGGCGGAACAGCAGCCTGCCAACGAATCACCATAATCCCACCGCGGGCGGCCGATGCCCCAAAACTTGCCGGCGACGCCGATAGCCCTCGCCCGGTGACACCGCCAAACACCGCTGAGTCGTAAAAGCTTGTTAATGTCGTCGGGAAGAGCCCGCCAGCTACCGGTGAGTAGATCGGCGGTGGCAGCGGCTCGGCAATCCAGCTCGCCTGCGTCACAACCGGTTCAAAAGCAGGTGCCTGCGACGCTGTCACCAGATCAAAGCGCTCCGTAGCAGCGTCAAAGTCAGCGACGACCGATTGATCCATCGCAACCACGGGCCAGCGTTCAACCTCGACCGGCGAGCAAGCCACCACGCTCCGCTGTCGTTTCACCGACCTGCACGATCGAACAACGGGCTTACAAGCAACCGAGCTAGTCCAACCAATCCCCTGTGTTCGCAGCGGAACGCAACTTGACCGAGATGCGGTCTCGCCCGCACTCACTGGCCCCGCCAGGGTCTGACCCGCGCTCGACAACAGCAGCGAAACCCCTACGAGCAGCCGACTAATCGCTCTCATTCAGAATCAAACTCCGCCATTTCTGCCAGACCAGGAGGTAAACACAACCTCTCCTGCAGTGGGGCAGCAACTTTTTATTATGTTACGGCGGTGTTAAAGCTGCAATCCAGCGAACCTTATAATTTATAAAATCGTCGGTAATCAGCCGCAGTTTGACCTCAAGGGCCTTAAGATTGCCGGAAAACAGGCGAATTGGTGTTTGTCGTCACCGGCCGTGCGCGTGGCCGAATCCGTGAAACACCAAAAACACCCCTCTCCAGCGAGACGCAAACATCACAATAAGAGCTTGATATTCATAACGCTGCGACTGCTTTGATTGGGCCTAAGTCAAAATTTTGTGAATCACTTGGCCACCCTCGACACCGGTGAGTTTCGCATCGAGGCCCTGAAACTTCACCGTAAAGGCATCGTGGCGAATCCCAAGCTGGTGCAACATCGTCGCGTGCAGATCATGCACCGTGCAGACGTCTTCGACAGCGTTATAACCGAGCTCATCGGTAGCCCCGTGGACGACTCCGCCTTTCACCCCCGCTCCCGCCAGCCATACGGACATCGCCTTGTTGTGGTGATCACGGCCATTGCCGCCTTGTGACATCGGCGTCCGGCCAAACTCACCGGCCCAGACCACCAGCGTCTCTTCGAGCATGCCCAGCCGTTTCAAATCGGTGATCAGGGCCATGCAGGCGCGATCGATCTCTTCAGCCTTGTAGGCAATCCCTTCCTTCACGCCACCATGGTGGTCCCAGTCCTTGTGGTACAGCTGGATAAATCGGACGCCGCGCTCGGCGAGCCGGCGAGCCAACAGACAGTTTGAGGCGAACGAGCCATCGCCGGGCTGGCAGCCGTAGAGTTCCAACGTTTTCGCGTCTTCGCCCTGGACGTCCATCAGCTCCGGAACACTCGCCTGCATTTGAAAAGCCATTTCGTACTGGGCGATCCGGGTCGCGATCTCGGGATCCTGGACCAGAGCGTCGTGCTGGCGGTTCAGTGCGTTGATCGCCTCGATGTCAGCTCGCTGTTGATCACGAGCAATGCCCGGGGGGCCGCTGAGGTACAGCACGGGATCACCGCTGGAGCGCAGCTGTACTCCCTGGAATCGGCTGGGCAGGAAGCCACTGCTCCACTGCCGCGCGGCGATGGGTTGGTTTTGTCCGCCGCGGCCGAGGGAGGTGAGCACAACGAATCCTGGCAAATCGGCTGACTCGCTCCCCAGACCGTAGGTGACCCACGATCCCATGCTCGGCCGCCCCGCGATCTGCGAGCCGGTGTTCATGAACATGTGAGCGGGGTCGTGATTGATCGCGTCCGTGGTCATGCTGCGAATCAAACAGATATCGTCGATCACCGACCCGATCTGAGGAAACAACGAACAGATCTCGATCTGGTTCTTGCCGTACTTTGCAAACGGATGCTGTGGAGCAAAACAAACCAGCTTACTTCCTTGCAATTGAGCCAGCTGTTGCCCTTGAGTGAGACTTTCGGGCATCGGCTCACCGTGCATCTCACCCAATTTCGGTTTCGGATCAAACGTCTCCAGTTGTGACGGTCCGCCGGCCATCGTCAGCCAAATCACACGCTTGGCCTTCTGTGGCAACGGCAAATCGGTCAGCACCCCGCGTGATGGCGCGGCCGACAACAACGACGGTTGCAAAAGTGATGAGACCGCGACAGCCCCTAAGCCTTGAGCCGCTTTACCAAGAAAAGCACGACGAGTTTGCAACGGGTAAGCAGTCGGATTCATATCAGTGTTCAAGTGCGGTAGGTACAGCAGGTTTGCAGCTCATCAGAGCAGGATGTCTTTGATGACGCTGGCTCTTTCAACCCCAGTGAGTCTCACATCCAAGCCCTGAAACTTGATACTGAGGGTTTCATGCCGGATGCCGAGTTGATGTAACATCGTGGCGTGCAGGTCGTGGACTGTGCAGCGGTTCTCGACCGCTGCGTACCCGAGTTCGTCGGTCGCTCCATACACCATCCCGGGCCGCACGCCGCCTCCGGCCAGCCACATCGACATTGCCTGATTGTGATGATCGCGACCGACCGGTCCCTTATTCGATTGCGACATCGGAGTGCGTCCAAACTCGCCGGTCCAAACGATCAGGGTGTCGTCCAGCAAGCCGCGTTGCTTCAGATCCTTAATGAGCGCGGCACACGCTTGGTCCACTTCCCGAGCCCGCAGCGGCAACTCCTCGCGCAGCAAACTGTGATGGTCCCAGTCACGGTGATAGAGTTGGATGAAGCGGACGCCACGCTCGGCGAGGCGCCGGGCAAGCAAGCAATTGCTGGCGAAACTGCCGTCGCCCGGGCGGCATCCGTAGAGTTCCAGTGTACGAGTATCCTCGGCATTCAGGTCCATCAGCTCGGGCACGCTCGCCTGCATCTGAAACGCCAGTTCGTACTGCGCGATCCGGGTTGCGATTTCCGGATCCGCGGTGACATCCGCGCGGTAACGATTGAGAACATTGATCGTCGCCACATCGGCCGCCTGCTGCCGCCTGGAGACCCCAGGGGGATTGGTGAGGTAATGCACCGGCTCGCTGCCGGCGCGCAGTTGCACGCCCTGGTAGCGACTGGGCAAGAAACCGCTGCTCCACTGCCGCGCGGCGATCGGCTGAGGCGATCGCCCCGGTCCCGTTGAAACCAGTACCACGAAACCCGGCAAGTTTTCCGCCTCAGAGCCTAAACCATAAGTCACCCACGAGCCCATGCTCGGCCGCCCCGCAATCTGCGTCCCCGTATTCATGAACAGGTGAGCGGGATCGTGATTGATGGCATCGGTCGTCATCGAGCGGACTAGGCAAATGTCGTCGACCACCGCGCCGATGTGCGGAAACAGTGTGCTGATCTCCGTTCGATTCTGCCCCCGGGGTTCAAAACGGAACTGCGGCCCCAGGCATACAAGCTTCTGCCCTTGAAGCTGCGCCAGTTGTTGCCCGCGCGTGAAGCTCTCGGGCATCGCCTCTCCGTCCATCTGCCCGAGCTTGGACTTGAAGTCGAACGTCTCCAGATGCGATGGGCCACCGGCCATCGTCAACCAAATCACTCGTTTGGCCTTCGCAGGCAGCGGCACAAACGCAGCGTCTGAGTGCGATTCAGCACGCAGGGCATTGGGTAACAACAGCGACGCCAGCGCTACGGAACCGAGGCCCTGCGAGAAACGCCCCAAAAATACTCGTCGATTGGTCGCGGCCGAGTCATCGGTCACGAACTGTGCAGGACTCATCGCTATGACCTCGTGATCGACTCATGGAGGTTCAGCAGCACCCTGGCGACGTGCGTCCAGGCCGCCAACTCAGCCGGATCGACCTCGGAAGCAGCCGGGGCAAAGCCAACGCCCAACAATGCGGCCGCGGCTGCACTGTCCTGATCGTAAATCGCCAGATGCTGTGCCAATAATTCCTGCATCAGCTTGAGCTCTTCCTCGGCAGGGGCACGTTGGAGGGCTTGCTGCCACGCCCACTCCAGGCGTTTGTCCGTCGGCTCCTGGCACTGGCTTAAAATCCGCGCAGCGAACACACGCGCTGCTTCGACATAAGAAGGATCGTTGAGCAGCACGAGTGCCTGCTGCGGAATGTTGGAGCGATTGCGCTCTGCGGTGCATTCCTCGCGGCTAGGAGCATCAAAGGCGAGCAGGCTCGGATGCAAAAACGAACGTTGCCACCAGGTGTACAAACCGCGGCGATACTGGCTCTCTCCGCTATCCGGTTGATATTGACGCACGGGAAAATTGAGATTTTCCCAGTAACCATCCGGCTGATACGGCTTCACGCTCGGCCCACCAATTGTCGGGACGAGTAGACCAGAGACCGACAACGCATAGTCGCGCACCAGTTCAGCATCAAGCCGAAAGGCGCTCTGCCGAGCGTAGTAGCGGTTGTCGGGATCAGCGGCCAGCAGTTGTGGGCTGGCGACCGAGGACTGCTGATAGGTCTCGCTGGTGACCATCAAGCGGACCATGTGTTTCAGATCCCAGCCGCTGTCCATGAACTCGCAGGCCAGCCAATCGAGGAGCGGCTGATTGAGCGGCGGTTCGCCTTGGGCACCGAGATCGTCCAGCACTCGACTCAGGCCAGTACCAAAAAACTGCTTCCACAGCCGGTTCATCGCCGTGCGGGCGGTCAGCGGGTTGTCACGTGCGACCAGCCACTGCGCCAGATCCAAACGCGTCAGCTCGCGGCCGCCCCCATCCGGCTGCGGCAAGTAATGCGGCAGCGCCGGCTGGACCACTTCCCCTGACTCGTTCATCCAGTCGCCTCGCGGCAGGATCCGCACAACGCGTTTATTGGAGGTGCTGATACTGACGAGGCATTTTGGCAGCGCCTCGAAGTACTCGTTGCGTGCCTTCTCAGCAGCGACAACCGCATCGCGCTCGGCTCGGTACAGGTGGGTAACGGAATTGAAGTAGCTGCGCACCGCTTCGCGTTGCTGCGGTGACCGCTCCGCGTCTGACTTTTTCAGAGCGGCGGCGACCGATTGCGCTCGTTTCTTCTCCGCGTCGGCCACCTTTTGCTCGGGATTCTCCGCTAGTTCCGGCAAGGTGATTCTGTAGTTCACGATGTCGGCTTCCCATTGCTGCTGCGCCGCAGCGAGCTGACTAGCGACCGCATCGAGGGCCTGGCGGGCCTGTGCCAGTTGCGCGTCCAGACTTGCCAGTTCGGCTTCCTGTTCCGCGGTCATCACCGGCATGCCGTCTTCACGGCGACCGAGAATCGGTTCTTGGATGTCCGCGAAAAACGCTCCCAGCGAATAGAAATCGCGCATCGAGATCGGGTCGAACTTGTGGTCGTGGCACTGCGCGCAGCCGGTTGTTTGCCCGAGCCACACGGTACCGATCGCCCGCACGCGGTCGGTGAGCATTCGCGCTTCGTAGTCCTTCGGCTGGGCGCCCCCTTCCTCGGTGGTGAGCAACAACCGATTGAACGCCGAGCCGACACGGGTTTGCGTGTCCGCGTCCGGCAGCAAGTCGCCGGCGATCTGCTCGATCGTGAACCGGTCAAACGGCTTGTTGTCGTTGAAGCTCTTGATAACCCAGTCGCGATACGGCCAAACATTTCGTGGGGTATCGCTGTGGTAGCCGATGGTGTCGGCATAGCGCACGACGTCCAACCAGCCAATCGCCATTCGCTCGCCGTAATGCGGATTCTGCAGCGTCCGCTCCACGAGCCGCTCGTAGGCTCCGGGCGAATCGTCCGCGACAAACGCCTCGACCTCCTCGGGCGTCGGTGGCAGACCGAGCAGATCGAAGGACAGCCGGCGAATCAAAGTCCGCCGGTCAGCCGGCGGGGAGGGCTCCAGTCCCTGTTCCGCAAGCGCCCGCTGCACGAGTACATCCACCGCATTTGCACCGGCCGGGATCTCAACCTTTACCGGCGGCTCATACGACCAATGTTGTTGATATTCCGCCCCCTGCTCGACCCATGCGCGCAGGATCTTGCGCTGCTGCAGTGTCAATCGTTTGTGTGAATCCGGCGGAGGCATTTGCAAATCTTCATCCTCGCTGAAGATTCGCTGGATCAGTGAGCTCTCCTCCGGTTCGCCCGGCACAATCGCTCCGCCATCGATCGCCTGCTCGCGAATATCGAGCCTGAGGTCGGCTTGCCGTTGGCCAGCATCGGGACCGTGACAGAAAAAACAGTTGTCGGACAAAATCGGCTGCACATGGCGATTGAACCCGATCGTCGCGGGCAAGGGCTCGCTAGCCGAAACCGCGGCCGGAATGAACAACAACACCACCGCAACCATGCGTCGCATGAAACAGCTCACCAGGCAAAGGGCAGGAGATGGGGTGCCGAATACGGCGACCGACTCGCCCCCATGATAACGCATCGCCACACGAAGGGCGTGCTAAACCACCACAAGACGCCCGTTATGCTAACGGCAGTCGCAACTACCCCAACCACCGCAGCGATCCACAGAGTTCGTATGGCTCCGCCAGCGCAGGGAACTCGTTGCCGAGTGCGTCGTCGCACCGTGACCTCAAACGCGTCAGCTGCCGCTGGGGCACCGGTTGCAGCTCCGCCTGCTGAAGCGTGACGCGTTTCTGCCGTCGCGTGCCTCAAGGTGCATCCGCTTAGGCCACGTCTCCCAGATCAAGCACGTCGCCGTAGCGTTTGAGGACTTGGCCTTTCAATTTCACCATCGACGGATCGCTCAGATCTGGATCGGCATCGACGCGTTCCTGTGCGATTGCACGGGCGACAGCCAGCACCGCTTCATCCCGCGTCAGGTCGGCGATCATCATCGAGGGCATTCCGCTCTGACGACGCCCCAGCAGTTCGCCGGGCCCGCGCAGTCGAAAGTCCGCCTCGGCGATCTCAAAACCATCCGCAATCTGTGCAAATGTATGCAGCCGCTCGTTTTCACTCGGCGAAGTGGCTGCGTCGGTAAACAAGCAGACGTGACCGGAATGCTTACCACGAGAGACGCGGCCGCGCAGCTGATGCAGTTGGGCCAGACCAAAACGTTCGGCTCCCAAGATCGTCATCACGGTGGCGTTGGGAACGTCGATCCCAACTTCAATCACGGTGGTGCTGACCAGAACCTGCGTGCGGCCTTGTACAAACTTCTCCATCGCCCGATTTTTTTCCTCGGTCGTCATCCGGCCATGGAGCAGGTCGACGCGAAAGCCGGCCAGGGGGCCAGAGCGCAGCTTTTCGTAGGTCGCCTCGGCCGACGAAACATCGTCGTCACTGTCTTCGGCTTCGCTTGTGTTGCTGATTCGCGGCGTAACCACGAATGCCTGTCGGCCTTCCTGCAACCGTGCGGCGACGAACTGCCACCAGCGCTCTCGCCAGCCTTCTTCGGCCAAGTACGTATTCACTCGGCCGCGTCCCGGAGGCTTCTCCCGCAGCGAACTGACGTCCAGATCGCCAAACATCGTCATCGTGACGGTGCGTGGAATCGGTGTGGCGGTGAGTACCAAGTAATGAGGATCGACACCGCCACGGCGGAGCAATTCGCGCTGGGCGACTCCGAACTTGTGCTGTTCATCGATGACGCACAGGCCCAGTTTGGCAAAACTGATTTCACCATAAAGCAACGCTTGGGTACCGACGAGCACATCGATCTCGCCGACTGCTGTTTTCTGCAACACGTCGCGGCGCTCGGCTGCCGAGAGCGAACCACATAGCAGTCCAATCCGAACGCGGCTCTGCGCCAGCGCGGTGGTGAGGGTGCGGTGATGCTGACGCGCCAGCGCCTCGGTCGGCGCCATCATGACCGCCTGGTAACCATGAGCGACCGCCAACAACATCGCATACTGCGCCACCACGGTCTTGCCGCTGCCCACGTCTCCCTGAACGAGCCGGTTCATCGGGAACTGCCGAGCCATATCGCGTCCGACGTCGCTGATCGCCTGCTTTTGGTCAGCGGTCAGTTCGAAGGGAAAGCGATTGCAGATGCGGGCATCGATCAGCGGCGATGGCGGCAGCGGTGGCGCGGTCAGATCGGTTGTCAGCCGGCGGCGGCGAATTGCGAGCGCCAACTGCAGCACCAACAGCTCTTGGAAAATCAATCGCCCGCGGGCTGCGTCGAGTGCTTCCTGCGAGCTCGGCTGATGCACTTCGCGCAGACTGGTCGCAATA
>CALELC010000286.1 GCA_937904535.1 uncultured Planctomycetaceae bacterium | reverse complement strand
GTTACGGCGAGCGGGGATCCGACCGGCCGAGCGGTCGGCGACAAAGGCGGTCGGCGACAAAAGGTCGGCGACAAAAGATCGGCGACAGGGGGGGGTGGCGAGGGGGGCGGTTGGCTAGGTGAGGCGGCCGGCGCGGCGGTGGCGGTGCAGCCCGAGGATGGCGAGGACACCACAGGCCAGTGCGAACAAGCGGGCGGGCCAGTCCCCGATCTGCTGGTACAAACCGCTGCGGCCATCGAGCCTGCTGGTGACGAGAATCGCTCCGGCCGCGTCGTTCCTCAAACGCTCAACGATCCGGCCGCTACCGTCGATCCAAGCTGTTGGGCCGCCGTTGGCGGCGATCAACAGCGGTCGGCGACAGGCGACCGCTACGAACTGGGCACAGCGCAAGTGGTGCTCGACGACGGCGCTGCCGTCGAACCATCCATCGTTGGTGACATTGACCAATAAATCGGGAGCCGTCCCCCGGGCGATCAGTTCGCGGACTTGATTCAGCGTCACCCGTTCGACGGCGGTCTCAATGCAGATCGTCGGCATCACACTGCGGTCGCCGATCGCCATCGCTACCGGCTGCTTGCCGGGCAACAAGCCCATGCCCGGCGGGATGATTCGGTCGATCCATGGCACGTAATCCATGGCCGGAATGTATTCGCCAAACATCACTAAGTGCGTTTTCGCGTACCAGTTGGCGACACGGCCATCGGGGCCGATGTGCACACAGCCGCTGTGCCCACCCGATGGCTCGTTGTAACTGACGATCGAGCAGCCGGCGATTAACGCGGGGCCCGTCGCCTGGCCGGTCGCTTGTCGTAGCGCCGCCTGCACCTGAGCGGCGCGATGCTCAAATTGCCGCTGCCGCTCCAGGACGATTTCGCGGAACTCCGACTCGCTCATCTCGAGTCCCGGCGGAACCACGATCGGTCGGTCTGGATCGGCAGCCAGCCAAGGCAAGCCGCCTGTGAACATCGACTCGGGCCAGATCACCGCATCCAACTGCAGGTTTTGTTTCGCGGCTTGCTCAGCGGCCTCATAGGACTGGCGAAAGTAGGCGTCAAAGATTTCGAGTTCACGGCGGGTGTCCTGTTCGAACACGATCGGTTCATCGCGCCCGATCAGCGCGAGGTTGATCGCCGCGGTTTGCGATTGTGCTTCGGCCTGACCCAGCCGCCAAAATCCGTACACGACGGTTGCCAGCACGGTCGCCAGCGCAACGCCGCCGCTCAGCCAGGGTTTCGCTTGATGCGGGTTGACTACTGGCAAGCCGGACTCAGCCGGTTCCGCTGATGCCGCGGCGCGGCGTCGGCGATACGCCGCCAGGAGTCCTTCTGCGATCGCAGTATTAGCCAGGACAATGACAAAACTGACGCCGTAACTGCCGCACAGGTCAGCGATCTGAATGAGTGCCGGGACATCGGCCTGGGTGTGTCCCAGCATGACCGCCGAGATTCCGGTCAAAAAATAGTTCCGAACCCATTCGAGCCCAACCCACACGACGGGCGCGGAAATCCACAGCGGCAGCCGAAAAGTTGTTCGTCCCTGCTCAGTGCTATGCGGCATCTGTGGCAAGCAGGAGGCGACTCGGACGAGGGCCATCCAGAGCACAGGATAGACCGCGAGGTAGGCCGCCAAGGCGATCCAAGGACCGTACATCAGCGGATGGGCGTGCCGCAGCCCCTGCATGCTGAGTGCCCAGTAGAGGGCGCTGACGACATACAGAATGACGTAATGTCGGCGGGTGACGTGCGACTGCCAAGCCAAAAGCAGCCAAGGTACCACTGCCACCCAGGCCAGCGGCCAAAGACGCAGCGGCGGCTGAGCCAACCACAGCAGCGCTGCACCGCTGGCGGCGAAAAGCCAAATCGATGCGGACGATGGGTGCGGCGCGTCCGCGGGTAATTCGGCCGCGGGAGCAGGCCGGCGATCGGCTCGGCGGTGGGGGGTAAGCGTATTCACGCGTCCGATGATAGGCAGATCGCCGCCCGCTGCGTAGACCGATTCGCGGTACAATACACGTGCCCTCGGGTGCGCAGTCAGCTTCCGAGAGCCGGGGCTCGCGGCGAAGCGCAGAGGCTCGGCAACCGCGGGGTCGACGCGCACGCTGCTGGCCCCACCTTTCCAGCGAATTGGCCGGCACCGCAGCCCGTCGGCTCATTCAAAACCTTAGCCTCGGCGTACGGCGAAACTATCAGGCAGCGGAGGATTGATGACACCGTTTGAGTTCGCGGGCCCTTATCGTCTCGGCAAAATGATCGGCCGCGGCGGCATGGGAGCCGTCTACAGCGCCGTACACGAAGTGACCGGAGAGCGGGTCGCCGTCAAGATCATCGCTCCGCACGTGGCCGATGAAAAACGCTTTCAGCGGCGGTTTAGTGACGAGATCCGCACGCTCACCCGACTCAAACACCGCAACATCGTGACCATCATCGGCCAAGGTGAGCAGTGTGGTCATTTGTTCTATTCGATGGAACTGATCGAGGGAGAGAGCCTGCAGCAAAAGCTTCGCCGCGAGAAGCGTCTCCCGTGGCCACCGGTGCTCGATATGGCAATCGACATCTGTGCGGCGCTCAAACACGCTCATGACTTCGGCGCGATCCATCGCGATCTCAAGCCGGCCAACCTGCTGATCGATCAAGACGGGGTCGTGAAGCTCGTCGACTTTGGCGTGGCAAAATTATTTGGTAACCAGGATCAGACCGTCGCCGGATCCATTCTCGGCACCGCTGACTACATGGCGCCAGAACAAGCAGCCGGAATGCCTGTCACGCCGCGTACCGACCTGTATTCGCTGGGCAACGTACTCTATGCGTGTTTCACCGGCCGACCACCCTTCGGCGGTCGCACTCTGAGCGAGGTGCTCGAGGCACTCAAGAAAGAAGAGCCGATCCGGATCGACGCGATCGTTCCTGATCTGCCACCGGAAATCGCTGAATTAGTGCATGACCTGTTGGAAAAGCGGCCCGAGGATCGGCCTCCGACCGCCTTGGCGGTGATGAATCGTTTAAAAGCGATCCGCGCCGGGCTTAACTATTTGGCAACCGGCAACAGTGGCCACGACGTCGACACGATCGGGCCGCAGGTCGCCTCGCCCACGCAAGCGATCGCGGGGAGGAATCCGCCGGACGACCAAGGAATCCAGCCCACCGCGGCATCCGAGGGTGACAGTCAAACACTCGGTCAGTTCGACGCGGGGCCGCTCCCTCTGCCTCCGGTCGATCCCAATCAAGGCACTCGGCCGTCCTCGCCCGCAAGCGAGCATCTGACCGACGAAGCCACCGTCCAGAGCAAGCTGACCCGTTCTTCATCCGCGGGAACCGAGGTGTCACGCAATGATGAACCGGAGCCTGCGGTGGCCCGGACGCATTTTCGCACCGTGCAAGACAAGGATCGTCACCGGAGCGTGTGGGACCATGAACAGCAGGAAGCGGAAGCCAACCACCTCTGGCACTACGTGTCTGTGATCGCTTTGGTCGCAGTGCTGATCGGGGCGATCGTGAGCGGCATCTGGTGGATGCAGCCACCAGATGCCGACGATCTGCACGAAACCGTTGCCACTGCCCAGGCAGCCGACGACGTCTCAGTCGTGCATGACAAGGGTGAGCAGTTCTTGAAATTATATAAAGACGACCCGCGCTTCCCTGAAGTGCAGCAGTGGGTGGCGGATGCTAAAGCTCGGAAACTTGCCGCCCCGCTGCTCAAGAGCTTGCAACAATCGGTTACTCGGCCGGGCGGAGTTGACGAACTGTCATCAGCGGAGCAGGCCCTGTTGAAAGCGATGTTGGAGCCCGATGGAGTCCTACGGCAACAACAACTGGAGCATTGGCTAGCGATTTTTGGGCAGGGTCTGCCGAGCAAGAACGCTGCGGAACCGGCGCCAAAGCACGGACGTTCCGTCGTCAAACCCGATGCACTGAACGTGATGACCGCGGCGGTCCATGAGCACCTGCAATTTCTCCGCGGCAAGCTGGCCGAGAGGGCGGCTGAGAATGCTGCCGAACTGGAACAACGCCTGCGGTGGGCGCAAGAGAATTTGGATCCCGACCAGGAGCGACGCCTGCTGCAAGGAGTGATCGCGCTGTATGCCGACAAATCCTGGGCTCAGGGCGTGGTCAAACAGGCCCAGCAACGGCTGAGCGAACTCGCCAGGGTCGGTTAGTTCGCCAGAGACGCGGACGATCCAGCCGCCGCCCCAGCAGCACCCGGCCATGCTCCCAGTCCCACAGAGGCCGCGTGCTGCGGTGGGCGAGCTTGCTGTTCAATTTGTCAATGCCGACCCAAGTGTTCATACTACGCTGACACCCCACTCTTCTCCTCGTTTGGCCAGGTCGACATGCGCCGGTTGCTCTTCATTTTCACGCTGTGGGAATTGCTCCTGCCAACCATCGGTTGGGCGGATGAAAAGGCGGCCGAACCGGCTGCGGCTGCGACCGCCCCAGTGAGTGCTTCAGCACCGACAGCAACACCGGCTGCAGGCCAGCCCACTCCGCCCTCTGGCGCGCCGGCCCCAGGGACACCGCCGTCCGGCGACTCGCCTGCGGGGGCGACGCCGCCGGCCGCCGGAGCCGAGGCGAAGAAGCCTGAAGAGGCAGTCATCCGGCGGCAGAGTCTGCCGGAGGCGAAGGGAGATCCCGCCGAGCTCGCCGCCGCGGTACTCGGTCCCGACGGTCGCGTCGCCTTTCAGTTTCGGAATCAGGGCTGGCCGGAGTTGATTGACTGGCTGGCTGAACTTGCTGGTCAGCCGTTGGATTGGCAAGAACTGCCGGGCGATCGCGTGAACATCACCACACCTGGCCGCTACACCGTGGCTGAGGTGATCGACCTGCTCAATCGCCACCTGCTGGGGCGCGGTTACACGCTGTTGGAACTGGACGGCGGGCTGACGGTCGTCAAATGTGCGACGCTCAATCCGGCCCTGGTTCCGCGCGTCGCTCCGGAAGAGCTGGCAACGCTTCCGCCGCACCGGTTCGTGCGCACGTCGCTCGAGGTCGGGTGGTTGTCGGCGGAAAAGCTTGCCGAAGAGTTGAAAGCGATGGTCAGCGAAAACGGGAAGTTGACAGCGCTGACGACCACCAATCGGATCGAAGCGATCGACGCCGCGATCACGCTGCGTCAGATCGCGCAGTTGCTCGCTCAGGAACAGAACGCGGCTAGTCGCGAATCGCTCGTGCCCGAGTTCCGCCTGCGTCACATTCCGGCGGAAGAAGCCAAGAAACTGCTCGAGCAGTTTCTTGGCGTCAGCAAAAAGCCTGAGGCACCGATGACGCCCCAAGAGATGCAGCAAGCTCAGCAGATGGCGATGATGCGGGCTCAGCAGGGCGGTGGTGCCGCACCGCCGGAACCGAAGAAACCCGAGATCTCGGTCGTCGCCAACGCCCGGCAGAACTCGATTCTGCTCCAGGCGCCTCCGGATCGCGTGGTGATCGCCACGGAGTTCCTGAAGCGGATTGACGTACCCGGCAACACACTGACCTCGTTAGCCGACGTGCAGTCGCGGGTCGAAGTCTTTCGGCTCGTTTCGCTCGATCCCGAAAAGCTGATCGAGATCGTGCAGGAAATGAACGTGCTGGAACCGACGACTCGGATTCGCGTGGACGCAGCGAATCGAGCCCTGATCGTGTCCGGTTCCACCGCCGATCGGTTCATCATCAGCCAACTGATCGAGCGACTCGATGGCAGCGGCCGCAAACTGGAGGTGCTGCAGTTGCGACGCCTGGAAGCGGCGGACGTTGCCGAGTCGATCGCGTTCTTGATGGGGACCAAGAAGAAAGACGACGAGAACAGTCGCTCGCGTTACCCCTACTATTACTTCGGCGGAATGCCGGAGCCCGAAAAGAAGAAGGACGACGAGTTTCGCGTGGCGGCCAACACTCGCTTTCGTCAGGTCCTGCTGTGGGCAACCGAAGCGGAGATGAACGAGGTCCGTAGCCTGCTGGTGAAGTTGGGTGAATTGCCTCCACCGGGCGGCAGCGATCGCACGATCCGCGTGATCGAAGCGGCGGCGACGGCGGAGATGTACGAGTATCTGCAAACCTTGGAGCAGCAGTGGCAGCGGCTATCGCCCAATCCGTTGCAGTTACCCGCCAAGGAATCGTTCCAGTTGCAGCCCCAAGGTGCTGAGTCGCTGCCGGAGACGGACGACAATCCCAAAGACGAAGGGACGAAAACGCTGCCGCCGGACGCTCGACCGACCAGCCCGGAGGCGCCTTCCCGGGGCCTGTCGGGAGCGGACCTCTCGATGACTGCTGAAGCGTCTGCGGCGCACCGGTTGGCGACAACGCGGGCAGCGGCTGACGACTTGCCTGGGGATGCTAGCGAAGCTGGAGCCGCCACGATTCGTTCGGCAGAAGATTTTGATCGCGCATTTTCATCGCCTTCGAGAGGGCCGACTCGCCCCGGACGCGCACCTGCGGGCTCCCCGTCGACGACCACCGATACCCAAGCGTTGGCCAAGGGCGCCGGCGCCCCGATCCAGATGCACTGGGATTCGGCCGGCAATTTGGTGATCAGCAGCAGCGATACGGCGGCGCTGGACCGACTCGAAAATTACATGCTGGAGTTCTCGCCACCCAAACGTCCGTATCACGTCTTTACAACGCGTTACGCTTCGGCAACTTGGGTCAAATTGAACCTCGAAGATTACTTCAAAGACGAAGACGTCAAAAAGGACGATACGCCCGCATTCATGCGTTGGTACTTCGGGTTTGATGAGGAACAGAAGACCGAGTCACCGTCGGGGTTAGGTCGGCCGTCGAAGCTGCGGTTCATCGCGGACGTCGACACAGGCACGATCGTGGTTAGCAACGCGACGGCGGAACAACTTCGCAGTATCGAAGAGCTTATCCGGCTGTGGGATGTTCCCGAACCAGTGAACAAGCGTAGCGTTCGGTACACACGACTGGTAAGTTTGCGGTACGGCAAGGCACCGCGGATCGCTGAAACGATCAAAGAAGCCTATCGAGACCTGTTGAGCAGCAACGACAAAGCGTTTCAGCAAGGTCAGCCGGGGCAGGGTAGCCCAGGTTCAGGGCCACAGAAAAACGACACCCCGCGGAACCGGCAAGTGAGCCGAGGGAGTGAGTTGGTGGATACCGGTGGCACTGGTCAACAAGGTGGCGGCGCCGATTTCAGTTTCAAAGGGAAACTGTCGCTGGGCGTCGATGAACTCGGAAACACGATCTTAGTCAGCACGGAAGGCGAACCGTTGTTGGAATTGGTGTGCGACATGATCGACCAACTGGACCATGCCTGCCAGGTGCGTGATAGCGTGCAGATCGTCGATTTGAAGGGCTCGATCAACGCCGGCACGCTCGAAGCCGCCCTGCGGGCACTCCGCGCTGGTACCGAGAGCAACGGCATCGCGGCGCCTCAGCCGGTGGCTCCTAAGCCGGCTGCTCCGGACGGACCCAATGGATGATCTCGCGGCCGGCACGTATTCCGGGCGGTTTGCTCGTTGGGTGGTTGCCCACGCCAAGCTGATCCTGGTGCTGTGGTTCGTCGGGGCAGTGCTGCTGCGTGGCACTTCCCCGGACTGGAGTTCGCTGGCGCTGGACGGCGACTTCGATTATCTGCCGGCCGACATGCCGAGCGTCACAGCCGAGAACGTGCTCGATGTCGCCTTTCCGGCCAATCGGCCGCGCAGCCAAGTGGTGCTGTTGCTGGCACGCGAGGAGCATGCCTTTGACAGCGGCGATGAACTGGTGTCGCTCGACCTGCTGCGGCGTCTGCATCATCGGCTGGCCGAGGTGCTGTTGATCCAAGCCGAACACCTCCGCGCGGCTCTCGGCGAGCAGGATACGCAATCGAGGGAGCCATTGTTGATTCGTGCGCGGGAGGCGCTCGACGAGGCGATTCGGATCGATGAACAGTATTTTGCGGTTCTGCAGAAATCGCCGGGACGAGAAAGCATCGCGGCTGATTCCATCCGGTTGACGCTCGCTTATTGGGACCGCGCCAACCTGTTGCAGGAGCTGGGCGAAACCGATGCGGCCGGTCCCGACATGCAGGCCGCCTTGATCCTCGATCCCGAGATTGCCAAGCGTGCCGTGCCGCTGGCGGAGCGGGACTTGGCGGCATGGTCGTCGTTGTTGGATTTGCTCAGCTGGAACGACCGGATTCTCGGTTCCCGGCTGCGTCAGCCACGAGCGCGGTTGATCGTGTTGCAGTCGTCGGCGGAGTTGGCGGCTACGCATAACATCGACTTTCTTGACGCGATCGAGGAACTGAAAAGCCGCGTGCGGCTGGCGCACGACAGCGTCCTGCGTCCAGACTTCGAGATCCTGGCGACCGGATCGGCGGCCATCGGCGGAGAAACGCTGCGTGCGGCGCGTGACTCGCTGCGGTACACCGAGTGGTTCACCGTGCTGATGGTGCTGCTGATTCTGGCACTGGTGTATCGCTCGCCACTGCTCATCGCCGTGCCATTGGTCTCGATTGGGCTGGCGGTTGCCGTGTCGACGGGGTTGATCGCGTGGTTGACGCTGGGATCACGCGACGGATGGTTACCAGGGCTGGACCTGCGAATCTTCACCACCAGCCGGATCTTCATTTTTGTGATCCTGTTCGGGGCGGGAACCGACTTCTGCTTGTTTCTGATTTCGCGTTTGCGCGAGGAGGCCGCACGGTGGCCGTGGAAGGTCGCGGTGGCTCGTTCGCTTGCGGGCGTCGCCAGTGCGCTGCTGGGCAGTGCACTCACGACGGTGGTCGGTCTCGGCACGCTCTGGATCGCTAGCTATGGCAAGTACCATTACACCGGGCCGGTGATCGCCGTCTGCTTACTGATCGGTCTGCTGGTCAGCATCACGCTTACTCCGGCGATCCTGTTGCTGCTCGGCCCCAAACTGTTCTGGCCCGCGGGTGTGGGCACCGATGAACGCGCCGCGTCATCGCTCGGCGGACGCAGCGGAACGCAGGCAGCGGGCATTTGGGGACTGATCGCCCTGCGTCTGACCAATCGCCCCGTGCTGACGCTGGTAGCCGGATTCGCGGTGCTGTTGCTGCCGGCCGGGTATGGCTGGATGCATGAAGCGGACGTCACCTACGACATCAGCAGCCAACTGGCACCGTCGGCTGAGAGTCGCCGGGGGTTGCGGCTACTGGACGAGCATTTCGGCATGGGTGAGGTCAACCCGACGACGATTTTGGTGATTCGCGATCAACCGGTCGATGCGGAGACGCTCAACGAAGACGCCAAAATCCTCGCTCATCAGCTTTACGAATTGCCTGGTGTGCATGCGGTTCGCTCGGTCGATGATCCGCTGGGTGATTTTCCGCCAGACCGCGCCATGGGCCTGTTGAGCGCTGATGCCTGGAAGCGGCGGGCGCTTCGCACACACCGGATTGCGCGCGGCTATTTCTTTTCCGATGCGCCGCAGTACAGCGGCCGCCTGGTTCGACTGGACGTCGTGATGACAGGCGATCCGTTTGACATTCACACTGCGGAAAATGTCACGGCGATGGGCGATTGGCTGCGGGCACAGAGCCGCCTATCCGACTCGCGCTGGCAGGGTGCAGAGGTGCTGTTGTCGGGCACAACCCCCTCAATTGTCGACCTGCGGTTCGTGACCCAGGAGGATCATCGCCGCATCAAGATCGCGGTGGTCATCGCTGTTTTTACCGTGCTGCTGGTCATCATCCGCCGCGTGGTCTTGTGCGGCTATTTGATCGTCACGGTTTTGCTGAGCTATTTCGCCACACTCGGGCTGACGATTCTGTTTTTCCGCTGGGTGTACGGCGCCGAGTACCTTGGCCTGGACTGGAAGCTGCCGCTGTTTCTGTTCGTGATCCTGGTGGCGGTCGGGCAAGACTACAACGTCTATCTGGTGACTCGGATCCTGGAGGAACAACAACGTCGGGGCGGCTGGCGATCGGCCCTGCGGCAGGCGGTGGCTCGAACGGGCGGCATCATCACGGCCTGTGGATTGGTGATGGCAGGCACGTTCCTCAGCATGACCGCTTCGGCCTGGTTTCCGCTCCTGCAGCGATTCTTCGGCGGCGATGTGCCGCCGGATCAGGCAACGCTGCGTGGGATGGTTGAGCTCGGGTTTGCGCTCGGCTTGGGCGTGTTGGTCGATACGTTCTACATCCGCACGATCCTGGTGCCCGCGTTTGTGGCGCTGCTGGATCGGCTGCGGAGCACGCGTCCTCACGGGGCTCGCGCGGCAATGGCCCCCACGGCCCCGGAAGCTGAGTCCGGCTAAGCCGGCGGAGCCGACGGCTCAGTGTTCCGTGGAACCGGATCCGGGAGAAGTCGAGCTGACTTCGGCAGTCGGCTGCTTGGGCTCCGCAGCGGGGAAGCGGTTGGCCAGAAACAATCGCTCCCACCACTTGGCTGGACGCAGGCGGAAGTCGGACTCGTCAACGAGGTGGACCTTGCCTTGCCGGGTCCGCAGCTCCAACTTGCCGTCGCCCCGCACCCGCTGCACGATCCAGTACTTATCGACCAGGTAGTGATAGACTTCGCCTTTGGACGTGGGAGTGATCTGCTGGGCGCGTGGTCCCGGCGTGGGACTCGATTTCTGCTTGCGATAAACGACCCAATCCCCCTCCTTCCACTTCGACGATCCTATCACTTGCAAATCCTCAACTCTCCGAAAAGCTGCCCTGGGGCAATTGCTCGGCATCGCACCAGCGGTCCGCGCGGGCGGCAACTCCGCGGCGGCGATGACGGTCCCAATCGAATCTTAGTTGTTTTCGTCGGCCGCAACAGGTGGCTGGGGGTGAGTTTCGCCCAGCTGGCTAACCGGGTGGGGTGCGAACGTGCTCCCGCGCTGCAAGCGAGTGTCGCGAGCAGCATCTCAATTGGGTCCGCGATGCCGGGCGGACACCGAGCAAACGGTGAGCGCTCGGAATCATCTCTGTAATTCCTCGCGGCGCGGTGCGGCTCTCTCGGTGAGGTCCGCAGCCGAGGTTGTGATGCCACGGGTGGCGTTGAACGCGAGCTTGGAAACGGGAGGGCAGGGGCGTGAGCTCAGCCGAGAGTGCCGCAGTCAGCCCAGCGGAGCGTACCGGCGGTCAGCGACGCGTGGTCGCCGAGCATCGGGCGAAGCGATAAACTGCAGTCGCAACTTGAACCTTGGCGAGAACGGAGCGGTCAGTCTCCTGTTCGCACCTGCTTCGTACCTCCATCGCTTGTCTTCTGCTATGCCAGACGCTCAACCGCCGGCCTTTCCTTCGGACTCGACCACGCCCTCTGCAGCGTCAACTGCCGGGCAAACCTACGCCGACGCCCTGCGGGCCGATCCGCGGGTTGCTCAGGCCAAGGAATTGCTCCGCCAGGCGCTCGCCGAGCACGCAGCCGGTCTGACCGCAGTGCGACCTGCGGACGAAACGCTGCGGGTCCCGTACGAGCGGTTGTTGGCAGAGGCGGCTGCGGTTCGCGGTGGACCGCTGCTGTGGCCCTACCTGTCGGCGGGCGTGGGCAACGGGCCTTATGTCCAACTGGCCGACGGCAGCGTGAAACTCGATTTCATCGGCGGCATCGGCGTCTACGGTTGTGGACACAGTTCGCCAGAGTTGCTCGACGCGGCGGTCGATGCAGCGCTGGAGGACGTGGCGATGCAGGGTAATCTGCAGCAGCATCCGCCGAGCATCCGCATTGCCGAACAGTTGGTCAAATTGGCGTCGGCGGGTGGCGCGCCGCTGTCGTATTGCATGCTCAGCACCAGCGGGGCGATGGCTAATGAAAACGCGCTCAAGTTAGCGTTTCACAAAGCGGCGCCAGCTGACCGAGTGATCGCTTTCGACAATGCATTTGCTGGCCGATCGTTGGCGTTGGCCGCGATCACCGACCGCCCCAAATATCGCCAGGGATTACCGCTGGCACTGCACGTCGACTACCTGCCGGCCTGGAATTTCCAGCGGCCGGAGGAGTCACAACGACTCGCTTTGGACGAGGTGCGCCGCCTACTGGCGCGGCACCCCGGCCGATACGCGGCGTTCTGGGCGGAGTTGATCGCGGGTGAAGGCGGCTATTACCCGACCGATCCCCGGTTCTTTCAGACGCTGTGCGAGCCGATTCGGGCTGCAGGCATCCCGATCATCTTTGATGAAATCCAGACGTTCAGCCGCACCAGCCAGCCGTTTGCGTTCCAACATTACCAGCTGCACCAGTACGCCGATATCGTCACCGTGGGCAAGATCACGCAGGTCTGCGCGACGCTGTACCGCGAAACGTTCAAGCCCACCGCACCGATCCTCAGCCAAACCTTTACAGGGGCCAGCAGTTCGATCGCGATTGGGTTGGAAACGCTGAAGCTGCTGCACCAGAAGGAGTGTTTTGGGTCGGAAGGCTGGAATGTTCGTCGCCACCGCTACTTTGCCGCCGGTCTCGAACGGTTGGCGACCAAGTATCCCAATCTCATTCGCGGACCGTTTGGCGAAGGAATGATGATCGCGTTCACTCCCGGAGACGGTAGCTACGAGCAGGCCAAAGCGCTGATGGACATCCTGTTTGCCGAGGGGCTGTTAGGGTTCCTCTGCGGCAGTGATCCGACGCGTGTGCGGTTCCTGCCGCCACCGGCGATCACCACCGAGCAGCACATCGACGCGGCGCTCGAGTTGCTTGACCGGTCGCTGGCAAAGTTCGCGACAAGCCTAACGGCGGACGCCTAAGTCAAGATTGGGCTTGTCACCGCTGAGCGGGGAGCGGTAACCAACGAACTGTTGGAACCTTCGGCCGTCAGCTTGAACCACGCTCATGCATTTTTACTCCTCGCGACGACTTCGAGTCCGCTGTACTGGCGGAACGCTCGGGCTGCTCTTTTGGCTGGCAGCTACCGTGCTCGTCGCTACGCCCAGTCGCGGGGATGACTATGTGCTGTTGCAAAACGGGAATGTGATTCGCGGGACCGCATCAACGGTCGGGCCGCTGGTGGTGATCCGCCGTGACCAAAGCAACGAGGTGAAACTCGACGCCCGGCAGGTCGCTCACATCGCTCCGACGATGCGCGAACTTTACGAGTTCCGCGTGGCGCGTCGCCAGGTCCGCGATACCGCCAGCTACCACGATGATGCGCGGTGGTGTTTTCGCAACGGTCTGTATGCTGAGATGGCCGAGGCGCTGGACGCCGCCCAGCAGTTCAATCCGTCGCACCCGGAAACGATCCGCTTGCGCCGCCAGTTGCAGCAAGCACTGGACGCCGCCGCCAAACCATCCGCCGTACACTCACCTGCGTCTGTCGACGCGGAACCGGTAAGCGTCGCTGTCGAGTTGCCTACGGCGCGTCAACAACCGCGGCAAACGAGCGATGACGACTTGATGAGCCTCAACCTGTCGAGCGACGCGCTGGTGTATTTCACCAGTCGGGTGCAACCCATTCTGATCAATCGCTGCGGGAACAACGGCTGTCACCGCAGCCCAGGCGATGCTCCCTGGCAACTGACCCACATGGGCATTCAGGTCCGCCCGCCTGCCCGAATGACACGCCTGAACTTAGTAGCCACGCTCAAACTGATTAACCAGGCACAACCCGAAAACAGCAAATTGCTGCAGTACGCCGTGCAACCTCACGGCGGTCGCCGTGAGCCGCCGCTGCGCACGCCTGACGACGTCGCACTCGAATCGCTGCGGCAATGGGCCCACACTGCGTTCCACTCCCAGTCCGGCGAAACCTGGGCACCGTTGACACCGCTGGGCGAAATGCCGACGGAAGCGACAGCGATCGTCCCACCGGCGGCCCAGCCCTTCAGTCCAGCAGCGACAGTGAGCTCAGTCCAACAAGTCGGATTCGTGGATGACGAGCTCGGCGAATTGCCGCTGCCTGTTGTGCCCCCGGCTCCACGGCAGGTACAGCCGGTTGCGCCGAGCGGTGCGACTCGGCCCACGCGTCTGCCACCGGTCGAAAATCCCTTCGACCCGGAAATCTTCAATCGCCTCTATCGGCAATAGCGTCCGGCGACGAGAGTTACCATCAGCTCATTCGCTCTCCCGTAGCGGTTTGCCAAGACCGCTGAGTGGCCGCAGCGTGACGCGGTGAAAGCGGTAGCCACAATCGTAAGCCCCTAAAAAGAGCACCTGGGAATGCGGTGTCTGCCAGTACTCGCTTAAGCTCAACTCTTGGGGCGAGCCTTGCCAGTCGATCACCTGTTGCCCATCACAGCTGACGACAACGCGATTCTTGCGAACCGTACACACGATTTGCGATAGCCGGTTCTGCACCAGCACCTCACCTTCGATCGTGGTGTCGTTGTTGCCGACGTTCCCGCCATTGACGTTCTCCAGCGCACTGCGGGCCACGGCATCACCGCCGAGAAAGTTCAGCAGCACCAAAAATCGCTGACCGCCGATCACCTGGCCCAAGATCAGGCCGTTGGGTTTGTCGAGCGGTTCGGCGATGATGACGAGTTCATACTCCTCCGGGACCGCGTACGGCAGTTCCAGCCGATGTCCGTACCCCTTCGAAACCGAGAGCACGCCGTCGGCTTTCTCCCATTGTCCGACCACGCGATCGCTACCGACATCGAGCAGTTCGAGGAGATCGATTTCCGGCTTGCCGAGCTTCGTCTCCCATCCCGCCGGTTGATCGACCAGCCCCTGCGACGTGAGCTCGGCGAGCCTCCGCCGCGGATACAGAAGTTCATCCGGAGCGGAGCGGACTTGAAAGTAGCCCCAAATCTGGGCGTGCTGGCCGTCGGCGAGCGTGGCTTCGACGCGGTAGCTGACCGGCGTGGGTCGGTCGAATGAACCGAGTGCAATGTCGGCAGGCGGGGCGTCCGCGGATTCAGTTGCGGGCTCCACCGCGACCTCGGTCCAAGCCCCATACAGATCCGTCTGGATGCACACTCGGAGCCGTTTCAGTTGTGCGTCTTGTGGCCAAGATAATTGCAATTTCACAGGTTCGCCGGGCTGAGGCACCTGCGGATGTGGCAGCGCCGTCAACGACGTGAACAGATCGCCCTCGCGAGATGCGGGCTGTTCGGGACGCTGATAGCCGAGCCGCAGCTTTTGCTCCTCATCGAGCCAAGACTCATTGATCCAGCCAGCGTACTGGCCGGTTCCCATCACCGAGGCATTGAGCGGCTCAGGGTGCGGTAAGCCGATCGGATGACCCACGCCTTCGTGATACACCACGCAGTCGCTCCCGGAATAGGGAACGCGCCAACCATCGCCGCTGACCAATCCCCAACCGCGGCCGGCATCAGCCAGATAGGTAGCGCGAGCGCCGCCGGCGGCAGCCCCGGGAAAGTGCCGGCCATGGTGGTAGTTGCCGTCAAACACCCACTGGCCATTTCCACCCGGTTTCACGCGGTAGAAGTCATCGAGCTCGCGCCAATTGATCTCGCTCAGCACCAGCAGAATCGGAAAGGCGTCGGGCTGATGCTGCGCGAACTCCAGTTCGCGATCGACCTCCCGCAGCGTGCGAAAGAAGATGGCGTTGGCATCGCCGCGTCGCAGTTGTGACGTGGAAAGTTTGGATGAGAAGGGTTCGGGACGAACCAC
>CALELC010000285.1 GCA_937904535.1 uncultured Planctomycetaceae bacterium | reverse complement strand
ATGTTGGCGGGCGATGAATTGGCGCCTCAGGATTTACAGAAGTTACGGGCGACCGGTTATCTAGCCCGCAATTTCTTTCTGTTCAACCGTCACCAGTGGATGGACGAAACGGTCGAGCACGTCAGCAAGAGTTTTCTTGGTTTGACGATGAACTGCGCAAAATGCCACGATCACAAATACGATCCACTGCCGCAGGACGATTATTACCGCATGCGTGCGTTCTTTGAGCCCTATCACGTGCGGCTCGACATGCTGCCCGGCGAAACCGATCTGAAGCGAAATGCAATCCCGCGGGCGTTCGATGGGCCAGCGGACGTACCGACCTACCTGTTTGTCCGGGGCGAAGAGACGCAGCCCGACAAGTCACGCGCGATCCTGCCGGGCGTTCCGGACGTCCTGCAGTTCAAGGAACTGGAAATCCATCCGATCGATCTGCCGGCTGAGGCCTGGCAACCCGAGCGGCGGCAGTGGGTGCAAGACGCTCACCTGGCCGCTTCCGAGTCCGCTGTCGAAGCCGCAAACAACGGCGTAGCAGCCGCTCGCGAGGCGTTGGCCAACAGCGTGAAGCTACACGAAGAGCTCGTCGCTCAGGCAGCACAGGCCCAAACCGATGAAGCCGCCTCTGGTACGGCCCAACCCGATTCAACTCGTCCCGATGCGCCGGCAACCATCGTCGACGATTTCACAACGCTCGATCCCCAGCGATGGGAACTGCTCGACGGCGATTGGGAACACCAGCCCGGACGGCTCCAGCAGCGGCAAGACGGCCCGACACGGTCGGCGATCCGGTGGGTGCCTCAACCGCCGCGCGACTTCGACATTTCGCTGCGATTCACGACCACTGGCGGCAGCATGTGGAAGAGCGTTGGGATCGCCTTCGACGTGACCGCTGACGCCCACGCCGGCGCCGCCGCGAGTGTCAACGAACAACAGGTCGTCTACGTCAGCGCCGTCGCCGGCGGGTCCAAAGTGCAAGCCGCTTATCGCAAAGACGGTGTGGACCAGTATCCCGGCGACGCGCTGCGTACGATGCCGATCGAGCTCGATCGAGCGTACACCTTGCGGGTCCAAGTTCGCGATACGCTGATCAACGTGTCGCTCGATGGTGTTCCGGTGGTGACGTGGCAAACTCCGCTGGCACGACGGGCAGGCGGACTGCATTTCTTTACATTCGACGCGCTCAGCACCTTTCACGAAATCTCGATCGCGCCGCTGGCTGACGACGTGGTGCTCCGCGAACCGGCGTCGGCGCTGTTGGCCGAACCGACCAATCCCGCGCAAGCCGAACGCGCCGTGGGCGTCGCCAAGGCCAAGCTGCATCTGGCCCAGCAGGCACTGGCCGTCGCTGAGGCTCAGCGTGAAAGCTTACGTCAACGGGTCGCGGCACTTTCGCTCGCTTGGCAACTGGCTGACACCGCAGACCCGCACGGCGATCTGGTCGCCCGCGAACAGGCGGCCAGAGCCAGCGCCATCAAAGCTGAACGCCAGGTAGCGGTCGCAAACGCCGAGCGGGCACTCGCGGACGCCCAGTTGCGACCTTTGCAAGCGAGTGAAGACCAATGGGAAAAGATCGATAAGGAGATCGAATCTGCGACCCAGAATGTCGCCTCGGCTAAGAAGACGGCCGAGGCGGAAGTTGGTGCTGATGAGCATTTCGCGTCCATCTCGGGCGCGCAGTGGACGCCGACACGTTTCCTTAACTCGTCGGCCGACGACCCCGCCGTCCCCTTCCCGCCCCAGAGCAGCGGTCGCCGCACGGCTTTGGCGAACTGGATCACCGACCCCCGCAACCCGTTAACGGCACGCGTGGCCGTCAATCACATTTGGACGCGCCACATGGGCGCTCCGCTAGTGCCGACCGTGTTTGACTTCGGGCGCCAGGGCTCTCCGCCGACCCATCCGGAATTGCTCGATTGGCTCGCCTCGGAATTGATCGAGAGCGGCTGGAGCATGAAACACATCCACCGCTTGATCGTCAGCTCCGAAACCTACCGGATGCAATCGTCGGCAGCCGGTCGCGAGGCGAATGAGGCGATTGATCGCGAGAACCAATATTGGTGGCGTCGCGTTCCCACGCGGCTTGAATCCCAGGCCGTGCGTGATTCGATCTTGGCTCTTGCCGGAAAACTCGATCTGACGCGTGGCGGACCATCGGTCCCGGTTGCCCAACAAGCTGACTCGCCCCGCCGCAGCCTCTATTTCTTTCACTCCAATAACGAACGCAACTTATTCTTGACGATGTTCGACGAGGCATCGGTGACCGAGTGTTACCGGCGCGACGAGAGCATCGTTCCTCAACAGGCCCTGGCGCTTACGAATAGCCGTTTGGTGCTCGACGCAATCCTGCCGATCGCTGAGCGAATCAGCGAGGCAACTGGCGGTCGAGCTGAGGATGAAGAGGCGTTTGTCCGGTTGGCGTTCGTGACGCTGGTCGGCTTCACGCCCACCGATGCCGAGCTCGCCGCCTGTCACGAGGCACTCGCTACCTGGCGCGGCCAAGATGGCACGTCCCCGTCGCAGGCCCGCGCTTACCTGGTCTGGACCCTTCTGAATCACAACGACTTTGTGACACTCCGGTAACCTGCGGTCGTGTCTCTCACTGTTCCGCTGTGTCCCTTACCGCTAGCCCTTGCCTTGACTCATGTCGACCTACACCATGCCCCGCCTTTCCAGGCGATCGCTTCTCCGCAATGGTTTAGCCAATATCGCGTTGGCAGCGATGTTGCAACGCGACGGTTTCGGCCAGGAACATGGCTGGGCCCCGCCAAATGGACAGCCCCATTTTCCGCCCAAGGCCAAGAGCGTGATTTGGCTGTTCATGAACGGCGGTGTCAGTCATATGGAAAGCTTCGACCCCAAGCCGATGCTGAATCGATATGCTGGCAAGACGATCGCCGAAACGCCGTTCGCTGACGCGCAGAGTCCTGAGCGGTTGGCGATCGAGCGACTCGTTGTTCCCGATGCCAACGGCAACCAACGCAACACGCTCTATCCCCTGCAGGTCGGTTTTCAGAAGCACGGCGAGAGCGGCATTGAAGTCAGCGATTGGTTCCCTCATATCGCTCGTCACGTCGATTCCTTGGCGGTCGTCCGGTCGATGTGGACGACCGACAGCAACCATGGAGCGCAGTCTCAGTTCCATTCAGGCCGACATCGCAACGATGGTGATTTTCCGAACCTCGGCGCATGGGTCCACTATGGACTCGGGTCACTCAATGACGACTTGCCTCAGTTCATCTCGATGGGAACTCGCGAGTACTGGAACGCCAGTGACGGGCATTACCTCGGGCCAGCACACGATGCGGTACCGCTGAGAGTCGATCCCGCGAACCCGCTCGACTTCGCTCGCCCTGAACGGCCATTCCCCGAGGCAGCCAAGTCGGTTGGTACCGAGCTGATCGCACGGCTCAATTCGCTTCGCGATGAAGCCCATCCGTACGACTCAGCGCTGGACGCCCGGATTGCTTCCTATGAATTAGCGTTTCGGATGCAACGCAGTATTCCCGAGGCTCTCGACTTCTCACAAGAGACGGCCGAAACGCGTGCCCTGTATGGCATCGACCAACCAGCGACCGCGGCGTTCGGTTCTCAAATGCTGGCGGCCCGACGACTGGTTGAACGGGGTGTTCGGTTCATTCAAGTCCAACACGGCGGCGGCGGCGCGGGAGCGTGGGACGCTCACGGCGGCCTGAAAGCCAATCACGCCAACAACGCCAAGGCCGTCGACCAGCCGATTGGCGCGCTGCTGGAAGACCTCGCCCGGCGCGGTCTGCTCGATGAAACGCTGGTCGTGTTCGGCACCGAGTTCGGACGCACTCCGGGGTCACAGGGAGCCGATGGCCGCGATCACCATATCTTCGGATTCAGCGTCTGGATGGCCGGCGGAGGCATCAAAGGCGGCATCGCGCACGGGGCGACCGATGAAATCGGATTCCACGCGGTCGAGGATCGCCATTACGTCACCGACATTCACGCGACCATCATGCACCAACTCGGCCTCGATTCCCGCAAGCTGGAAATCCCAGGGCGCAAACGCCTGGACATCGACCACGGCCATGTCATCCACGACATCATCGCCTAAGTCGAACGCCGCTTTCCATCTTCCGCAATCGCAACGGCGAGTTTCCAGCCTTGGACTATTACGCTCCGGCTTCCCAGCCGATCGCCCCGCCCGAGTCGCCGACTCGCGTCCGCCACTACGTCACACTGTGGTTGTCGGTCGCGGCCGTGCTTGCTTATCTCTGTCGCAACAGCCTGGTGGTTGCTGAAAGTGAATTGCGAGCGGATCTCGGACTGACCGAAGCGCAGATGGGATTCATCCTCGGTCCGGCATTCTTTTGGACCTACGCCCTGGCACAGATCCCGACCGCATGGCTGGCCGAACGTTACGGATCGCGTCGCTGCTTGCCCGTGTTTTCAACCGCCTGGTCGATTGCCAGCGGGTTGATCGCGCTGGCGACCGGGTTCGGATGGGTGCTAGCCAGTCGCTTGGCC
>CALELC010000284.1 GCA_937904535.1 uncultured Planctomycetaceae bacterium | reverse complement strand
AGCAACCGCGACTGCTGCGACCCGGATCGATTACCGCGGAGCAATTGGCGGAGCGATTGCAGGTCCGGGCAGAGGAACTGCTAGGCCAGCCAGCTGTGCCGGTCGGTGACCCGACTCGCGAAGCACTGCTCGCCCCTGGCATGATGCGTGAACATTACGCGCCGGCCACTCCGCTGGTGTTGCTGCCGCCCGGCGGCGACCAAGTGGTTGCGCCGGCGGTTGGATCGGCGGTCGGCCGGATTGCGTTCCGGCGATTGTCGCCGAGCGAAGCGGCTGGCTACCGGCGCGTGGAAACGCTCAGCGAAAGCGGCGATTTGGAACAGATCGCCCGCCATCTGTTTGCGGCACTGCGACGGCTGGATGCTGCCGGGCTGAGCGAGATCCACTGCGACACCTGTTCGCCGCAGGGGCTGGGGCAGGCGATCATGGACCGGTTGCGGCGTGCTGCCGCGCGCACGGGAAGGTAATTGTTGGTTGCTAGTTGTTGGGGAAACGCAACGATCACCGATTCCCTAATCACCCTCGACAAACAACCAACTACAACGGCCACTTGGGTGCGCGCTGCTCGACGAAGGCACTCAGACCTTCGGCGGCGGTTTCCGTCGAACAGGCAGTTGCCCCGGCCGCGGCGCCCACGCTTAACTGTGTCAGCAGGGTCTCGCCAATTGTTTCGTTAAGCAAGCGTTTGGTCGCGGCCAGCGGAATCGGCGGCGCTTCGGCGCAGTGCTGAGCCAGTTCGTTGGCCGCCACCCAGATCTGTTCCGAGCGGGAGCGGCGCGTCACCAAGCCCCACCGCATTGCGGCTCGTGAATGGATCGGTTCACCGGTCAGCAGCAACCGCGAAGCTAATGCGGTCCCGAGCCGAAACGCCAACAGCGGGGCCACAATGCCGCCGACGAGTCCTCGCCGCACCGCCGGAACGGCAAACGTGGCCGAGTGACTGGCAACCACCAAGTCGCACGCCAGCACCAGTGTCAAACCGGCTCCCCAAGCTGCACCATCGACAGCGGCGATCACCGGTTTGGGAAACCGCAGCAACTGCTCGATCAACTCTCCGAGACGCTGCCATTGCTCCAACCATTGTTCCACTGCCTCGCGTTCGTCGGCGAGCGTCGGTCGGTGCAGTTCCTGCATGTCCATCCCGCGGCAGAAATCTTCGCCGGCACCGGTTAACACCACCGCGCGGACCTTCTTTTCTTGGTGCAGATCGAATAATGCTTGGCTCAGATCGCCGATCATCCGTTCGTCCAGCACATTGCCACGATCCTTGCGGTCCATCAGGATCGTCGCCGTCGGGGCATGGACTTTGACATCAACACTCATCAATCGACCTCGAGGGGAAGTGGCTAGGGCTTCGCGCTAGGACGGCTGATCACGACTGTGGCTTTGCCGTTGGGCACCGCTCGAATCGCGCCTGGCAGTGTCACCGCCGTCCGCTGCTGGCCGGAAACCAGCGCAGCAACCGCTTGGTGATGTTTGGCAACCAGCGCCTGTCTGGGCCAGCCCAAGCGATCCCAAATCGACGTCAAAGCTAACGCAAACACCGCTGGATCGACAGGACCACGGGCAATCTGCACCTGCTGCTCTGCGAATACCGCGCGCTCGTCGAGCCACTGCATCGCTTGGCGAGAGAGGTTTTGATGCCACTGGTTTTGCGTCTCAACCAGCCGCAGAATCGCTCCGTCCGCGGCAGGGTAGCGGCCGCGGATCTGGGGCAACAGCTCACCACGAATCCAGTTTCGCTGGTAATCGTGGTTGTCATTGGAAGCGTCATCTCGCCAGGTCTGACCGATCTCCATCAGGCCCGCGCGAAGCTGCAACCGGCTCAAGCCCAGCAGCGGTCGGCGGATCACGAAGTCGTGCCCTAGCGGCCGAGTTTCCGGGATGCCGCACAACCCGGCCGGTCCTGTCCCGCGAAACAGATGGTGCAATACCGTCTCGATTTGGTCGTCAGCGGTGTGAGCAGTTAGTAAACAGCGAGCTCCTCGAGCAGCCACGATCCGGTGCAGGAACTGGTAACGCCGCTGCCGCATCGCGGCTTCGCTCGATACCGCGGGCTGGTCGGATTCTTGGGGCGGTTGAAGCGCGGCCGGTCCGCCCGCGATCGCGCGTTGATTATCGTTGCCCGAGTGTTCGGCACTGGCCAGCGGCTGCCGCGGGGCGTCGGGATCGGTTTCGGTCGCAAACTCGACCGCCAGCGATTTGGCCAGTGCGGCGACAAACCGTTGGTCTTCTGCGGACGCTTCTCCGCGAATCCCATGGTTGTAGTGGGCGGCAATCAGGTGCCGGTGATCGGTTCGCGGGTGACTTTGCCAGAGCTCGGCGAGCAGTCGCAGCAGCGCCACACTATCCGACCCGCCGCTGACACCGACAACGATTCGCAGTCGCGCATGTTTTTCTGGGGGAAAGGTTTGCGCTAAGTGCTGGGTCAAGGCAGACCAAGCGGCGAGCCGCGACTGGGAAACTGACCGTTGATCCATGGATCGATTTGCGACAAGAGTATCGATATGAGTATAGTATGCACTGCGTTGCATCCCCCCTGGCGACCTAAGGCCAGCGGGGCTCGCCTGACACGTCTATTTTAAGGCAAACGCTCACCCATAATCACAATCCAGCTACGGCCTGGCTATTTAGAGGGGTTCTGCTTTTCCTCTAGCGATTAGTTGCTCGTAGGGTTGTGCCGACTCGATTTAGTTCGCCGCTGTTCGCTCCCAACCTCCATTTTTTCCACCGAAGATGCCGTTCATCGTGTGGCTTTTATTATTTGCCTCGATTGGCTGCTGGTTCTGTGCGCAGCACCCGCTGCGACGGGTCGGGGTATGGATTTTTTGCGATTCCGCTCATCAGGGTGGTGGAGTGGCCGGCGTGATCGATCTCGGCGGGTGGCGACTGCCATACCGTATGCTTGAGATCAACCATGAATACGCCTCTGTGGATTTTGACGCTTTTCGTTTGCGTTCTCGCTGCCATTGCCTTGACCGCTTATTGGTTTCATTACCGCGAGCGGCTGCGCGGTCAGTCCGCGCAGAGCCAAGCCGAGCAGCTACTGCGTCAGGCTCAGGCTGATGCCGATGCCGAACGTGCCAGACGACTGATCGAGGCTCGTGAAGAAGCGCTGGCGCTGAAATCGGAAGCGGAGCGGGAGGTCGCATCGGCGCGGCGAGCGCAATTGGCGCGCGAAGAGAAGCTCGACCGCCGTGAGGAGCAGCTGGCGCAGGCCGAGCAGGCGTTGCAGAAGCAGAATCGCACGCTCGAGGCAACTCAGCTACGGCTGGCGGCTCAGCAAAAGCAGATTCGTTCGCGGCAAGCGGAAATCGACGAGATCCTGGAACAGCAGCGCCAGGCGCTCGAGCGGGTCAGCAAGCTCACGCGCCAGGAAGCGGCCAAGGAACTGATGGACTCGATGGCCCGGGAACTGGACAGCGAGGTCGGGACGATGGTGTTGCGGCACCAGAAGCGTCTGGCTGAAACCGTTGACGCCAAGAGCCGCGAGATGTTGCTGACCGCGATCCAGCGCTACGCTTCCGCTCACACCGCCGATTCCACCACCAGCACGGTCGACATCCCCAATGACGACATGAAGGGGCGGATCATCGGTCGCGAAGGACGCAATGTTCGTGCCTTTGAGAAGGCCACCGGCGTCGACGTGATTATCGATGACACGCCGGGCGTGGTGATCGTCAGCGGTTTTGATCCGGTGCGCCGCGAAATCGCTCGGTTGTCGCTTGAAAAGCTGATCGACGACGGACGCATCCATCCGTCGCGGATCGAAGAAGTCGTCGAGTCGATGGTCAAAGAGATCGATTCGCTGGTGCTGCGCAAAGGTCGCGAGGCCGCCGACGAGACCAATGTCACCGGTTTGGACGAACGGTTGTTGCGGATGCTCGGCCGGTTGCACTTTCGCACCAGCTACAGCCAAAACGTGCTGCGGCACAGCGTCGAAGTGGCCTTTATTTCCGGGTTGCTGGCAGAGATGCTCGGGATGGACGCAGCGCTGGCCCGACGCGCGGGGCTGTTGCACGACATCGGCAAAGCGGCTGACCACGAACTCGAAGGTGGGCACCCGAAGATCGGTGCCGACCTGCTGCGGCGCAGCGGCGAGCCGATCGAAGTGGTGCATGCGGCGCTGGGGCACCATGACCAGATCGTGACCGAGTATCCCTACACGATGCTCGTGGCTACCGGGGATGCGTGCAGCGCCAGTCGCCCGGGGGCACGCCGTGAGTCGCTGGAACGGTACGTCAAGCGAATGGAGGAACTCGAGTACATCGCGCGGCGTTTCGACGGCGTCCAGCAGGCGTTTGCCATTCAGGCCGGCCGCGAACTGCGGGTGATCGTCAATGCGGATAAAACCGACGACAAGCAAGCCGCGGTGATTTGCCGCGACATAGCCAAAGCGTTCGAACAGGAACTGACCTATCCAGGCGAGATCAAGGTGACCGTGATCCGCGAAACCCGGTTCAGCGAAACGGCGAAATAATCACTCGCTCGGCAAGCCCGAATCGCCAGCGAGGCGGCGCTGACGACGGAAATCGTTGCTCATCAAGGCGACCAACGTCACCACGGTCAGTGGGATCACGAAATACAACATCGCGCGTTGAAAGGCAGCCAGGATGCCATGTTCGGTGGCTGCCAAGATCAAATAGGCAGTGTACGCGCCGTAATAGGCGAGCAAGATGCTGCCCTCCCAGCGTGTGATCACCCCGCCGGTCACGAAGATCGGCAGGGCCGCTAAGGCCACGGCGATCATCACCGGCAGATCAAACCAGAGCACCTGAGGCAGGACAGCCAGCCCATTCGGGGCCACGATTGCCGAGAGCCCGAGCACACCGAGCAAATTGAACAGATTGCTGCCGACGATATTGCCCACAGCGATATCGCGTTCGTTTCGCAAGCTGGCGATGACGCTGGTGACCAATTCGGGCAAAGACGTCCCGATCGCAATGATCGTCAAGCCGATCACCACTTCACTCACCTCGAGCCAGCGCGCGAAAGTGATTGAGCTTTCGACCAACCAGTTGGATCCCA
>CALELC010000283.1 GCA_937904535.1 uncultured Planctomycetaceae bacterium | reverse complement strand
GCTCTCAATTCTCGAGATTCTTGGAGATTTGACTCAAGTTTTCGGCGATCGCAGCCGAGCCTGCGAAATTGCTGGCAGCCGAGTCAAGGTGAGAAGCGTCTCGCGGCGGCAGAAATTGGCTGTGACCTGAACCTGTCGGTCGGGAATCCGCGATTCGGGCAGGGAATGGGCCTCGATTCGCCTTGCCTTGCATCCGCTCAGATCGCTAGCCTGGGTTCATCCTTGATCCCGATTCAGTTCCCTTAGCCGAAAACGTTTGCCTAACAGCGACGCGCGGAGATCAGCCGGGAAACGCTGAGCGCCGGAGGTCGAACGGCCGATAACATCAGCATCTCGACCTACTGCGCTGGCGAAGTCTCTTTTGGTTACGGATTGCATCCTGGGACAAGGATTGCGGCGCTTGGACTACTGGCGAGATCGGCTCACGCGTTTGTGGCTTGCCACAGGGCGCGGGTTGAGTCCACACTGGCGCTCGCATACACCACTGCTGGACGTGGCATCGCTACTCCGGTACTGGTTTTGTTCATGTCCCTGGGGAGCAATTCCACAATGCAGATTTTTGGCCCATTTCGGATTTCCACGACGCAGGCAACTGGCCCCGCTCAGCGTTTGCAACCGCAGAGCCCGCGTGAGGTCAGCCACCCGCGCGTATCCGGTCCGGTCGATCAGCTCGATCTTTCCAGCAGCGTTGCCCGAGCGGAAGGAACGTCGTCGATCGCCGGTGACGGTGAAATCCGTCTCGATCGCGTGGCCGACCTTCGCCGCCAAATCGCAAGCGGCACCTACGACACACCCGAGAAACTCGACTTCGCTCTCGAGCGGCTCCTCGACCGACTCGGTTAGTCCACCCCTGACGATCCCTAGTGGGATTCTAAGGCCCTTCGAACCACTTTTCGGTTGCGGCACGCGCCGCAGCTTTTGATCCTGAGGGCTGACCCGCTACAATGTGAACACTGCCGCGGGCGCCGTGCGTCCGCGGTATTTGTTTTCGTCGGTTACAGAGGTTTGGGGTGTCCATCGATCAAGCACCGCTCGGCAGCGTGGAAGTTGCGCTGACGCCGCAAGAACGTTTCGAAGAGTACCTGCAGAGTCGGGGCTTGCGACATACCGAGCAGCGGCGGTTCTTGGTCGACTTGGTGTTCAGCCGGCACGAACACTTTGACGCCGACATGCTGATCGAGAACTTGCCGCGCAAGGGTTCCCAGGGCTATGTCAGCCCGGCGACCGTCTACCGGACACTGAAAGAGTTCGTCGATGCCGGGCTGCTCAACTCGTTCCAGCTCGACGGGCGTACCGTGTACGAGCACGACTACGGCTATCCGCAGCACGACCACTTGTACTGCACCCGCTGCCGCACACTGGTTGAGTTTCGGAGCGAAGCGCTGATCGAACTGCGTAATCAGGTCGGCGCTGAACACGGCTTCCGGGTGCTCAATCACCACTTGATCGTCAACGGTCTCTGCGGCGACTGTGCGAAAGTCCGGCGGCGGAAAAAACGCAAGCACGACCTCGTCTGAGCCGCCGCGCGAGCGGGTGCCACTGTACGGGTCGTTCTGATTGTTCTTGCGGCGCAGGAGCGTCTTCTTTTAAAGAAGAGATCTGCCGATAGATTCCATCGGCATCGGCTTGCATGAGCCGTCCTGATTTCTCCTTGCTCGGAATGAAGAAGATGCGGCTGCTCCCTCGACATGGTATCTGGCGCGCGGGAACGTTGCTCGCCGTCGCGTGCTTGACGATGCAGTCGAGCAGCACAGCGCATGCTCAAAACGCGCAGCGCGGCGCTGTGGTTGGCGGACTCGGCGGTGCGATCGCCGGTGCGCTGATCGGCGATCATAACCATAAGGCCGGTGCCGGAGCTGCCATCGGTGGCGCAATCGGAGCGGTCGGCGGAGCCGTGATCGGCAATGCCCGCGACAAGGAAATCGCCCAACAACGCCAACAACAATACTACGCCCAGCAACAGCGCACTTACGCTTACCAGCAACAGCAGCTGGCGGCAACGCAAGCAGCAGTCTCGATTGGCGACATCGTCAATATGTCGCGCAGTGGCCTGAGCGAGTCGGTGATGATCACGCAGATCCAGTCGCGTGGCGTCCAACAACAACTGCAGGTCAGCGACATCATTCTGCTGCACCAGCAAGGCGTGCCCGAATCCGTCATCACCGCGATGCAAAACGCGCGGGTCGGCGCCCCGGTGGCCGCTCCCGCTCAGCCAACCGTTGTGGTCCAGCCCTCACCGGTCGTGGTCCAGGAGTACGTCGTGCCGCGCTACGCGCCACCACCCTACTACTACCATCACCACCACTACCATCCGCCTCACCGGCATCACCACTGAGCCGGGCTTAAGCAGCTTCACAACGCTTACTCCGGCGCGTTCCACCACCAGCGGGAACGGCTTTCAGGACGCGCCTCGGCGAACTCCTCCGCGGCATCGATCGTCGGGTAGGGCTGGAACTCAGCGGCGACCGCCGTAGCCGGCTCCACACGCACTCCGCCGCTGGCCAACAACACGAAGTGCCGCTTGCGGCGATGCTCGATGGGCTGCCCCACCGCGATGGAAGCCACGCGCCGCGGCACCGACAGCGCGCCGTCAGCCGGATCGTCTAACAGCAGCGGTGCCAGCAGCTCAGCCATCCACGCCCGCGCCTCACTTCTCCGTACCAATTCCGCGACAGCAGCAGCTTGATAGACCGACTGCAGGCCGCCGTAAGCCGGATACTTGCGGATGATTTCTCCCAGATGATCGTTGAACCCGTCCACGAACTCGAGCAAGCGGAAATCATCGTCAGAAGCGAGTCGTGTCCCATCCGCACCGGCCAACTGCGTTTCGCTAACCAGCTTCATCGGCCGCCCGCCTAGCTGGAAAACGGTTCCGCGACTGCCTACGCGCACCGCCTGTGGCGCGGCCGTGAACCACAACCGCAACAGCTGGCCGTCCGGTGGCCCTAACTCGATGTGCCGTTTGACAAGATCAAGGTAACTTCGGCCACCCGCTGGCATCGGCTGCAGCCCGAGCGCGAGCTGCTTCATGTGCCGGTCCGCCTCGACCATCAGATGGGCCAGTGGCAGGTCGCCCGCTGTTCCGAACACGCGGATCGTTTGCTCACCCAGCGCTAATCGCAAACGCTCGGCCGCGCGTCCCAGCGGAATCTCGCCGCGGCGAATCGAGTCACTCACGCTCGCTGCGGTTGCCAATGACTCAGCAGCGGGTTCAATCGAACAGCCGAACGGTTCACCCGTGACCACTGCCGCAGCACAAGCAGCAAAGTAGTCCAGCCGCATCGCCGGTAGACCCGTTCGCCGATCGCGCAACCAACCTTGATGGGATTCGATTCCGCTTACCGGGCCAACGAGCAGCACATCGCGGCGCTGCGGGACCAGCACCACAAACTCAATGCGACTCAGCCCGGCGAGATGTCGCAGCTCATCATCGATGGGTTGTCCGGCAACGCGTGTGTGCAACACCCGCTGTGCCACTCCCCGTAGCGACACACAGCGGTGGCGTGCCGGTAATCGCCAATCGGCCACGTTCGTGGGCAGCGGTGCGGCGGCGTCCCGCGGATCAGCCGCCAACAGCACCTCGATGTTTTCGGCTAGGTCGTCGTCTCCAGGTCGTTGCGAAATCTCGGTCACTAGCCCGCTCGGGTCGACGAGGATCCCGCCGGGATACGGTCGCACGGTCCCCGAGCCGCCAGCCGGCTCCCAGGTATCCGGAGCGATCGAGGCTTGAATCAGCTCGATCAGCGACGTGAAATCCGCGAAACTCGCCCCGCCTTGTCCACCGACGTTTGGAACCCCATCCGCAGGCGGCGCGAGGTCACTCGCCGCGGATCCGCTCCCCGCTGCATCGCTGAACGCCAATTGCACTTGCTCGAGTGCCTGAGTGAGCACACGGCCATCCGCAATCTGCGAGAGGGTTCGCATCGATCCCACCCAATCACCTTGCCGAGCCTGCTCGGTAGCCCGCTGCTGCAACTGCCGCTCGTTGACCTCCGCTGCTGACGAGGTTGCGGCACTGCTCGCTGGCTGCGCACCGACTTGTTCGCTCGCATACAAACCAACCACAGCGATGAGGAATAGGCAGATAAGCCGACGAGCCATGGCGACCTCGCAAGGAAATGACCTGAACGCAATGTACCATGAGGCGCACGCCAGCTGAGGAGAAAGTCCGCTGATCTTGGGCTGAGGCTACGGGCTGAGGGCTGACGTGCTCGGCAACTCAGCAACGGATGTTGCCGGTAGACGCAGACCACGCGGTTGATGCGACGCTTGCTGACCATCAACCCAACTCTCTGCAGCACGCCGATTGTTCCTCAGGGACGTGTCACCTGGAGAATAAAGTGCCTGCTACAGACTGACGTGTCACCCGGGAGAGCCTGCGTCGTCCGACGTTCGCGGCCGCCCTCACGATCACGTAGACAACTCCGGGATACGGGCCCAGCCTGCGCGGACCTGATCTCGACGGGCGGCTTTAGCTCTTCCACGGTCATGTTAGAATCGCCGCCCGGCACCTGCGATTGGCGCTGACAATTCCAAACCAGCTGATCGCCATCGCCTCCGAACCTCAGCGACTCCGACGAGCGTCCTGCCTGCGGCGCTGCGTTTTCCGAATCATCCACTGCCCCGCTTCACCACCATGCCCCGATACAACCCCGCCGAAATCGAACCTCGCTGGCAGGCCTACTGGCAGCAGCACAAGACCTTCGCGACGGCCGAGATGCCGGATGTGAGCCGCGGGGGCAAGAAGCGTTATATCCTCGACATGTTCCCGTACCCCAGCGGCGACGGACTACACGTCGGGCACCCCGAGGGCTACACGGCGACGGACATCACGGCCCGTTATGGACGGATGCGCGGCGACAGCGTGTTGCACCCGATGGGCTTTGATGCGTTCGGCTTGCCAGCCGAAGAGCACGCGATCCGCACCGGGGAACACCCCCGCGTGCAGACTTATCGCAACATCGAGACGTTCACCCGGCAACTCAAGATGCTTGGGTTCAGTTACGACTGGGACCGCTCAATCGCGACCACCGATGAAGAATATGTCCGCTGGACACAGTGGATTTTCTTGGTGCTGTACGATACCTGGTTTGATCCGCAGACGCGGCTCGGCCGGCCGATCGCCGAATTGCCGATTCCGCCGGAGGTGTCGCTGCAAGGCGAGGACGCGGTCTCACGTTTTCAAGACGCCCATCGTTTGGCCTATCAGGATGACGCCCTCGTCAATTGGTGTCCGGCCCTCGGCACGGTGTTGGCCAACGAAGAAGTGATCGATGGCAAGAGCGAGCGTGGCGGGCACCCCGTGCAACGGATTCCGCTGCGGCAGTGGATGTTGCGGATCACCGCCTATGCCGAGCGGTTGCTCGAAGGGCTCGACGATTTAGACTGGCCCGCCGGCATCAAGAAGTTGCAGCAGGACTGGATCGGTCGCAGCAGCGGCGCAGAAGTCGATTTCTATATTGGCGGTGCCGAGAGCTTTGAGTCCTGGAAGATTCTCCGCCAAGACGGCCCGC
>CALELC010000282.1 GCA_937904535.1 uncultured Planctomycetaceae bacterium | reverse complement strand
TCTTCAAAGCGAAGGCGCAAATGCTGTGGCATGTGCATGCCTACAACCTGCTGCGCCTGTTGAATCTGGGCTGGCTCCCTGCGCTGAGCGGAGGCAAACCCTAGAGCCGAGCCCAAACAGCAGCCCCCTGGAGGTGCAAAACGGGTTACCGCCGCCGCGAGCGTGGCGAGCAAGCCTGCACAAAAGCACCGGGGCCGACTGACTGCCGAGCATGATCAAAAGTTTTGACCAAGCTTGGCAAACCCAAAGATCGCATCAGCAGATTAATTCACATCGTCTCCGCCGGTCGTTTTGGGATTCTCGCACCCGGACTCTGATCGACGGAGCGATCGGCGACGCTGTGGATCGGCGACGTAGGTGGACGACCGCTCCGTCGGTCGTTCTGGGGGTGAAAACTGGCTGAGCACCGATCGGCGACGCTGTGGATCGGCGACGCTACCGCTCCGCCGGTCGTTCTGGAATTCTCGCAGCCGGACTCCGATCGACGGAGCGATCGGCGACAATTCTCGGCGACCCAGAGATTACCGGGTGGGAACGACGCTGGCTGTTCCGGTTCCCATCGGGATCAGTGGCGCGGTTTGTGGCTGACCCGTGCTGGCAAGTTGGCGATTGAAGGGCACCGCAAACGCTGCGAAGTTGCCGGTCGCAGTGTTGAGCACATAAACCAACGTCGGCGCGATGTGGGCCCCGCGTCCGCCACGGGTCATGTCAGCGTTACCGGTGACCATCATGTACCCGCCGCCTTTGCTGCCGGCGCCCACCAGTTCACTGGCATTGCCGGTGAACGTACCGAGAAACTTACCCACGCGCGGGTAGAACACCGAGCACTGGATCAGCCCCGAATTGTGGTCCAGCACGAAAAAGCCCTCGGCTTCTTCGCTGATCACACCCGTGGCGATCGAGTACTTTTCGCTGGTGACCGCGCCGATAGCGTCGATTGTGGTCGGGAATTGCAACTGCGTGCTCAGGCCGGCTAGGGAATCATTGCGCAGACCTGAGGCCAAGCCCGCGAAATAACCAGCCGCAGCCAACGCGGCCAGCGTCACGGCGAACATTGCTGCCATCGCTAAGTTGCCCACGGTCAGGCACCGCCGCAGCCCGGCCAAGGTGCAACAGCCGGCACTGGGGCCAACAGGAAGATGGTCGACAGCGGAGTCCGCAGCATCGAGCGGCAGTGAACCACGGGTTTCGACAAGCGAGGTAGTCATAGGAAATCTTAGCGGAGGAATCGGCGTTCAGGATCGTGTGCTCAACGAAATCGCGGCGGCCTCAGCCGATGGTTCCGAGCGGAGGGCATCGCGTTGGCCGCTAGGCGCATTGTAGGGGATTGTGGATCAATTTACGATTGCGACTGCCAACTCAGGCCCCCGCTTTCCTCGTTCCCGGGACTCCACCTCGATGAGCATCAATGCACCCCTGAACCGTAAACTGCGCATGGGATTGGTCGGAGGCGGCCAAGGATCGTTCATCGGTCGCGTGCATTCGATTGCCGCTTGCTTGGACAATCGCGCTACGGTGGTCGCTGGTGCGCTGTCGAGCAATGCCGAACGGAGCAAAGCGTCGGCACCAAGCTACGACATCGATCCGTCGCGGGCCTATGGCAGCTATCAGGAGATGTTTGAAGCCGAAAGCAAATTGCCGCTCGGCGAACGGATCGACTTCGTCAGCATCACCACGCCTAATCACACGCACTTTGAAATTGCCAAAGCCGCTGTGCTGGCCGGTTTTCACGTCATCTGCGACAAGCCGATGACGTTCGACTTGGCTCAGGCCGAAGAGCTCTTGCAGACGGTTGAAGCGTCGGATGTGGTGTTTGCGCTGTCGCACAACTACACCGGTTATCCGTTGGTGCGGATGGCGCGCGAAATGATCCGCGCTGGGGAACTGGGCGAGATTCAGGCGATTCGGGCGCAATACATTCAGGGCTGGTTGCGAACGAAGCTCGAGAATGAAGAGCAGAAGCAAGCCGCTTGGCGAACTGACCCGACCAAGAGCGGAGCCGCCGGTGCGTTTGGCGACATCGCCACGCATGCCTACAACCTCGGCCGCTACATGACTGGGCTGAAGCCGGATTCGGTTTCTTGCCACCTGCGATCGTTCGTCGAAGGCCGCCAGCTCGATGATTACGGCACCGCGGTTATCCGCTATGAGAACGGCGGGCTGGGGACGGTGACCGCCAGCCAGATCAGTCACGGCCGCGAGAATGATGTGCTGATCGAGATCGATGGCACGAAGGGCTCGCTGCAGTGGCGGCAGGAAAACCCCAACGAGATGATCATCCGTCAGAACGGTCGGCCGCATCAGATCTACACCCGCGACCCGAACGCCGCGTTCATTACCGCCAGCGGCGCGGCTGCTTGCCGGCTGCCCAGCGGCCATCCCGAAGGCTTCTTTGAAGGTTTTGCCAACATTTACACGGCAGCCTTTGATGCCATCGCAGCTCGTGCTGCGGGGCAATCGCCCGAGCGACGTGATACGATCTATCCGAACGTTTACGATGGCGTTGAAGGGATGTTCTTCATTCAGCAGTGTGTCGCCAGCAGCAAAGAGAACGGCGCGTGGTTGCCGCTGCTGCACCCGGCGGCACGGAGCTGAGCCGCTCGATCGTTCCTGCTCCATCCGCTCCGTCCCCCAGCCTAGGATCCTGTCATCATGCTGCGACTTTGGAATTGGAAGGTTGCCGTTTGCCGCCGTCTGATGACCGCGGGATTGCTGGTGGTTCCAGCCGTTTTAGCGGTGGAGGCGAGCGGCCAAGACGCTGCGACGGATGCCGTGCCGGCCGAAGCGTTGATCGACGATCTGGACGAAGGGTTTGTGGCGTTGTTTGACGGTCGGTTGCTGACCGGCTGGGAAGGCGACGGGAAGTGGTTTCGCGTCGAGGACGGTGCGATCGTCGCCGGTGACCTCGAAAAGCGAATCCCGCACAACTACTTCCTCGCCACGACCCGGACGTACGCCGATTTCGAACTGCGGTTAGAAATCAAAGCGGTCGGTGAAGGTGCGAACGGCGGGGTACAGTTTCGTTCGCGTCGCGTTCCGGGCAGCAGCGAAGTCTCGGGCTACCAGGCCGACGTCGGCGGCGTGAGCGATCGCTTGGTGTGGGGAAGTCTGTATGACGAGTCGCGGCGCAATCGGTTCTTGCAAGAAGCCGATGCGGAGCAGGTGGCTGCAGCGGCTAAACCCGATGGCTGGAACGATTATCGGATTCGCTGCGTCGGACCGAAGATCGAGCTGTACATCAACGGCGTCAAAACCGTCGACTACACCGAGACCGATGAATCGATCCCGCGCACCGGAGTGATCGCGGTGCAGGTTCACTCCGGGCCGCCAGTCGAACTCTGGTATCGCAAGCTGCGGATCAAGCCTCTGTAGTGATGAGCCCCGTCGAGTTCGTCTATTTTGATCTCGGCAATGTGCTGGCGCGGTTTGACCCGGAGCGGGCGTGCCGGAACCTGCAGCGGCGATGGGCCGTCGAGCCTCAGCAGGTGTATCAAGCGATCTGGGCATCGGGGCTGCAGGAGCGATTGGAGCACGGGCAGCTGACCGCCGAAGAGTTTGCCGCTGCGGCGCGGCAGACTCTCGGGCTTGAGCAGTCACAAGCACCGACCGAGGAACTGCTCGATCGGTTGTGTGACATGTTCGACCCGATCGACGAAATGGTCGAAGTCGTCGATGCGGTGCGCGAGTCGGGCGTGCCCCTTGGCATCTTGTCGAATACTTGTCACGCTCATTGGCACTGGCTGGCGAAACAGCGCTATGCGGCACTGCTGGGGCCGTTTGACAGTGTGATCCTCAGCTATGAACATGGGGTGATGAAGCCGCATCCGTCGCTGTATCGCGTCGCTGGCGAGTTGGCGGGAGTAGCGCCCGAAGCGATTCTCTTTTTTGACGATCGGGCGGAAAACGTCGCTGCGGCCGTTGCCAGCGGGTGGCAAGCTCACTTGTTCACCGACGCGGCAAAGGCACGCGAAGTGTTACGATGGAGCGGTGTGCTGAGGTAGCGACCCGCTGGCTTTCTAGGCTGTTGAGCGATCATGAAAAACCTGCCCCGAGAAGGATCTCATCAGCTTGCTGCATCGGTCGCGGAACAGCGTCTGATCGACAGCCGCACGGACGAAGGAGACGCCGACAACGATGGTCTGCGCTCGGCCGGGATTCAACCTGTTCGCTTGGTGGCGGTGATCGATATCGGGGCGACGAGCATCCGCATGTCGGTCGCAGAGATCAGCGCCGAGGGTACCTATCGCACGCTCGACACGTTGGTGCAGGCGGTCGACCTGGGACGCGAAGCATTTGACACTCGCCGGATCTCACGGCCGACGATCGAGCGTTCGGCAAGTATTTTGCGGCGCTATTTGCGAGTGCTGCGCGAATACGGCATCAAGAATACGTCGCAGATTCGCGTCGTTGCCACCTCCGCTGTGCGCGAGGCGACCAACCGGCTGGCGTTCACGGACCGGATCTACATCGCTACCGGGTTGGTGGTCGATGTGATCGATGAAGCCGAAGTCAACCGCGTGACCTTCATGGGGATCACGCCGCACTTGGAGCAAGACGAAGCGCTGCACAAAGCTCGGTCGGTGGTCGTGGAAGTCGGCGGTGGCAGCACGGAACTGCTGATGATGCGCGACGGCAACATGCTGCTGAGCGACACCTTTCGGCTCGGTTCGCTGCGTCTGACGCTGTCGGTGGAGCAGCTCTCTTCGACCGCGAATCGCCGCCGGCAGTTGATGGAATATCAGATCGCGCGGGTGATCGATCGGATCAGTGAGAACGTGGCGGAGGAGCCCGGCACGCGGATGATCGCGATCGGCGGCGACATTCGCTTCGCGGCGCACCGGATTTTGGAACACTGGGAGCCGGAGACGCTGGCCGAGATCCCGACTCGAAAACTAGAGGCGCTGACCGATGACGTGCTGCGTCAAAACGAAGACGCCGTCGTCAAAAAGTATGGCATCAGCTACACCGAGGCGGCGACGGTGGGTCCTGCGCTGCTGGTGTATTTGATGCTGGCGAAGCACTTTGGTGTCGAGTCGGTGTTGGTGTCGGACACGAACCTGCGCGGCGGTCTGATTCACGAGATGGCGTCGCGCGGGAGCTGGACCGAGGCGTTCCGCAAGCAGATCGTCCGCTCGGCGATTTCGCTGGGGCGCAAGTTCGACGTCGATGAAGATCACGCGCTGCAGGTTGCCGATTTGGCCAGCGAGCTGTTTGCGCAGCTGCGTCGCGAACATCGCTTGGCCGATCGGTTTGAAGTGTTGCTGCACATCGCCGCGATCCTGTACCAGGTCGGCAATTTCATCAACACGCGGAGCAGTCACAAGCACGCGATGTACATCATCCGCAACAGCGAGCTGTTTGGCCTCGGGCGATCCGATCTGTTGCTGATCGGACTGGTGACGCGCTACCACCGCCGCGCTTCGCCGCAGCCGACGCATGAAGGTTATGCCACGCTGCAGCGCGAAGACCGTGTGGTGGTCTCGAAGCTGGCTGCGATTCTGCGAGTCGCGATTGCCCTGGACGAGACCCGGAGCGGCCGAGTCCGCCAAATCCGTTGCGTGCACGAAGGCAAACGCTTGGTGATCGAGATCCCAGGCGTCGAGGACGTCACGATGGAGCAGATCGCGCTGCGGCAAAACGGCGGACTGTTTCAAGAAGTGTTCGGCATCCCGGTGATGCTCCGTGCTGGCCGCTGAGACGTGGCGGCGCTGCGGGAGGGTAGACGTTGAGCAGCGAGAGGCCGCGAGGGAACGAACTCGGCCTGGCGTCCAGCCCTCGATCAAATCTACGCCATGGCGCATGCCGTCTGGTCATCGCGCCGGCTGCGAACTCA
>CALELC010000281.1 GCA_937904535.1 uncultured Planctomycetaceae bacterium | reverse complement strand
TCTTCGGCCTTACTCGGGTTACGGTAAATCAACAATTGATGTCCGCTTCTGGCCGGTAGCGGACGTTGGGGCAGGGGATTAGGGATGTTTATCGGGGGTAGGGAAGTGCGGCTTCCGACCCAAAGCAGACGTCGTTTCGACTCATTGATTGACACTGTTCGGAGCCAGTTCGTACCAGGTCCGGGTTCGATTCACGATATGCACCACCGACAGCATCACCGGCACCTCGATCAACACACCCACCACCGTGGCCAGCGCAGCACCGGAATGGAGGCCGAACAGGCTCACTGCCGTGGCGACGGCCAGTTCGAAGAAGTTGCTGGCACCGATCAGTGCCGAGGGTCCTGCCACGCTGTGTGCGACGCCAAGCCGGCGGTTGAGCAGGTAAGCAAGCCCGGAATTGAAATAGACCTGGATCAGGATCGGTACCGCAAGGATCGCGATGATCAGCGGTTGCTCGATGATCTGCCGGCCCTGGAAGCCAAACAGAAGGACCAGGGTGGCGAGCAATGCCGTCAACGATATGGGCCCAAGCCGGTCAAGCGTAGATTGCAGGCGTTCGCTGCCACCACGGGACAGCAGCCGATGACGCGCCATGACCGCAATCGCGACGGGCACAAGGATGTAGAGAGCAACCGACAGCGCCAAGGTGGCCCACGGCACGCTGATCGAGGAAAGCCCAAGCAGCAGTGCGACGATCGGCGCGAAAGCAAAAATCATGATCGCGTTGTTGAGTGCCACCTGGCTGAGGGTGAAGTTGGCATCACCCCGGCACAGGTTGCTCCATACAAACACCATTGCCGTACAGGGCGCAGCCGCCAGCAGGATCAGGCCAGCCATGTAGGAATCGATCTGATCGGCTGGCAACCAGTCGGCGAACACATGCCGCAGGAAGAACCAGCCCAGCAAAGCCATCGAAAAGGGCTTCACCGCCCAGTTGATGAAGAGGGTGACGCCGATGCCACGCCAGTGCTGTCCCACCTGTCGCATGGCACCGAAGTCGACCTTCAGCAACATCGGGATGATCATCAACCAGATCAGCACGGCAACCGGCAGATTGACCTTCGCAACCTCCATGGCGCCCAGGCGGGAGAACGCAGTTGGGAACAGATGGCCGAGCAGGGTGCCAGCCACGATGCACAGCAGCACCCACACCGTCAGATAGCGCTCGAACAGCGCCATGCGCGGCGCAGCCTCAGCCATGGACCGCAGCCTCGTCATCCGGTTCCACGAAACCGATGCGATCAAGCGCCTCTTTTAGAATTGCCCTGTCTTCCCAAACATCGGCGGGCAAGGCAAGCAACGCCATCAACCGGGCTTTGACGATCCGATGGGCCTGGAGAAATGCCTCCTTGGCTGCCTCATCACCCTCAACACCCGCCGGGTCCGGCAGACCCCAGTGGGCACGTAGGAAGTCGCCGAATACCACTGGGCAGGATTCAGCCGCCGCGGCATCGCACACGGTGATGACCAGATCCATGGGCGCGGCACCCTCGACAGCAAATTCATCCCACGACTTGCTGCGCAGGCCCGCTGTGGACATGCCCTCGGCGGCAAGTTGGGCTAGGGCATGCGGATTGACCGTGCCCGTGGGCTGGCTGCCGGCACTGAACACCTCAAAGCGATTGCCTGCCCAGGCACGAAGCGTGGCTTCAGCCAGGACGCTGCGGGCGGAGTTGCCGGTACACAGGAACAGGACGCGTCGTTTCATGATGGTCAGCTCAGTAAGGAATCAGCAGCACGTGTTGTCGACAGGCGGGCAGGCATCACTGCGCGAGCCCGCACAACAGTTATGGGTCAGGTAGGCCATCAGGTCGTTCATGGCGGCGTAGTTCGCCCGGTAGCAGACGTTGCGGCCCACGCTTTCGCCCTGGATCAAGCCGGCATGCACCAGCTCTTTCAGATGGAACGACAGGGTGGCGTTGGGCACCGCCAACGCTTCAGCGATGTCTCCGGCCATACGACCCGCAGGTCCCGCTTCAACCAGCAGGCGGAAGGCCGCCAAGCGGGTTCCGTGGCCCAGTGCCGTCAGGGCGGCTATTGCACTATTTGTTTCCATGTTTCTAGAATAGTCGAATGAATATGACAAAACAACTTTCTACCTCTGATCTTCCCAATGTCGATCTGAGCCAGCTTATTCCCCCAGATCTGTGCGTCTTGGGCGCCCAGGCGGGCGGTCACGCGCCACGGATCCTGTTGCTCTATGGCTCATTGCGCCCGCAGTCCTACAGCCGCAAACTGGCACTGGAGGCCGAACGGCTTCTGCGCCACCTCGGTGCTGAGACCCGCGTATTCGATCCACACGAGCTACCGATGCTGGATAGCGTTGGCAAGGATCATCCCAAGGTGCAGAAACTGCGTGAGTGGTCTCAGTGGTCGGAGGGCCAGGTCTGGGTTACTCCGGAACGGCACGGAACCATCACTGGCGTACTCAAGAACCAGATTGACTGGCTGCCCCTCGAAGACGGCAGCGTGCGTCCGACACAGGGCAGGACCTTGGCCGTCATGCAGGTATGCGGAGGCTCGCAATCCTTCAATGCCGTCAACACGCTGCGGATACTCGGTCGCTGGATGCGCATGATCACAATCCCCAATCAGTCGTCCGTGGCCAAGGCTTGGCAGGAATTCAATGACGATGGCCGGATGCGGCCGTCGCCGTACTACGACCGTGTGGTCGACGTCATGGAGGAACTGGTGAAATTCACCCTGCTGACGCGGGACAGGAGCAGTTTCCTGGTTGACCGATACAGTGAAAGAAAAGGAGCTGCTGAAGCCCAGCTCTTGGCAGCTGTCGCGGGGGTTGTGGAGAAAGTCGGAAGCTAGAGGGCTGTAGTAGGCAATGTCCGCTTCTGGCCGCTCCTCGAACTTGCCAGGTCGAGGAGCAGGAATCTTGCACTTAAACATCCGTTTGCTCGGCGATCTCCAAAGCGTCGTCGACCTCGATGCCTAGGTAGCGCACAGTACTTTCTAGCTTCGTATGCCCCAGCAATAGCTGGACCGCCCTGAGGTTTCGTGTCCTGCGGTAGATCAACGAAGCTTTGGTCCTGCGCATCGTGTGGGTGCCGTAGGATCCGGAATCGAGACCGGCTTCTTCCACCCAGCGGTGGACAATCCTGGCGTACTGCCTCGTTGACAGGTGAGGCGAGTCCGATACTCGGCTGGTGAAAAGGAAATCCGTGGCCTTTAGATCAATATGGGTGATCCAAGCCTGTACTGCTTCCCGTGTCAGTTGGGTGATCTCGAACTGGACTGGCCGGCCGGTCTTCTGCTGCATCACCATCGCGCGGGACGCCATCTGTCCACCGTGGGCGACATCCGACACCCGCAGCTTTACCAGATCGCAAGCGCGGAGCTTGGAATCGATCGCCAGATTGAACAGGGCGAGATCACGAATCTTGTGACCAAGCTGTAGCCTGATGCGGATAGCCCAAATGTCTTTCAGCTTGAGCGGCGCCTTTTGGCCGATCAGCTTTCCCTTGTTCCAAGGCTCGTGAGGCTGAGATGTGTGAAGAATTGCCATGACTAACTCCTTATGAAGGGTTGGTCAGGCTTCTCCCAAGCCTAGAAGCATGGCGTGATGCGACCCAAAGCGGACGTCTCGTTGGAACATCGCGCACCACTTCGTCCCACGGAT
>CALELC010000280.1 GCA_937904535.1 uncultured Planctomycetaceae bacterium | reverse complement strand
AAACACCACCCGCCGTAACGTTCCATCCGCAAATAAAAGGGATCGCGGAGCAGGTCGCGGACATACCGCTCATAGCGTGACGTACGGTCCAAGTCGCGATTGCGATACACCACCCAGCCGACGTGCGCCCAAAGGAAGTTTGCCAGCGGCGTGTGCGGGTCCGGCTGGTGATCGCTGTGTTGATGATGCAGCCGGTGAATGGCTACCCACCGCGCCGGACTGTCCTGCAGGTTGCACATCCCGAGAATCGCAAAGCTGTGCTCCAACCACCGCGGGCAAGTGAACCCTCGATGCGTGAGCAAGCGATGGTAGCCGACGGTGATCCCCAACATGCCGAAGAAAAAGTGCCCGAGAATTCCCAGGACCATGCCCGACCACGTAAACAGGTACGGCACAAACACCAGCGCCGCGGCAAGGTGCACGGCGACCAGCACAAGTGCATACGACCAGATCAACTGCAGCGGCTGCGTCGCCTCCGGATAGGGCAACGGCTGACCCGCAGCATTCGCAGCCGGGAGCTGACTACCGTTCTCGAGCTCCATTTCGCTCGGCTCAGCCGCTTTGTCAGTGACGATCGACATGTCGGTTCCAGAGGATGGTCCAAGGGGGACAATCGGGCCGGCGACAAGACGCCCCGTTTGGTGGCCAGGCCGCACCGGCCAGCTAGAGCCGGACAGTGTAACTGTAGACCGCAGAAAACCGCAGCGCCAACTGGAAATTAACCCGCGACCGCCCGATCTTGCCCACACGCTACCGGTCGTAGCGTTGCTGAGGAATGGCTCATTCAGAAGGCTCTCCTTGCCTGAGAACATCAGCAGCCCAGGGGTGCAACCTCACCTTACCCGTATCATGGAGATGTCCAACATTGATCCCTTGTCGATAGCCGCATCCGACAACCCATTCCGGCGATGCAGCGGCGTTGCGGCCGTTGCGGCTTGTCGCCCCGGGACGTTACCAGTCCAGTGGTCAGCCGGAGCCACCTATGGCTGTCGGTTGCAACGAGTGAACACAAGGTCAGGAGCAACCGATGAACCGATCGACACTGCGACTGTACCGCTATTTCCACGGCAGATTCGCAACGATCTCACTGGATTCGCTGATCTTCTGCTTTGAGCCTCACGTGCTTGATGTAGCCAAGAGGTTCGGGGAGATCCGCACGCATTTCGAATGCGGTGACGCGGTTTTCCATGTCGATTCCTGTGCAACCAGAACGTTCACGGTTGCCATTCCCGATCCTCCAGAGAGTCACGAGTTCTGGAAGTGTTTGCTGTTCTTGATGGAATCCGATCGGATCATGCTCGCGAGTGATGATGCGTCCGGACCAATTTACGCGAATGCCGACACTCCCAACCATTTTCCAAAAGCGTTTCCTGAGCAGAAACTCCAACCGATTTGCGTTCAATCCGTTGATGAATTGCTGCAAGCGCTCGACCAGTCTTAGCGATCGCCTATGAGCCCGGTGACGAGAGTTCTTACTGAGCCGGAGCGCGCTCGCCCATGAGGCTTGCCCACGCCTGAGCCGAACTCGCGATCACGATTGGCGGCATCACACCTGCGAGCGTCCCACGCTGCGACGATCCGGCTGCACGCCACTCTGACGGCAGAAACTTGCGGGTCGTGATCGCGGTTTCTTTCCGGCCGAATGGAACACAGTCGTCGGACATTCCACTAGGCTATGGTCTCCCCTGAGCCGACTCAGGTCCCGCCCATCCTGCCCACTTCCGGACGTGCCATAGCGGTGCGGTCACCGGTATGAGCAGCCACGATCATCCTGCCACCATGAGGTTCCTGATGAGATCGTCACGTGTGTCCCGATTGCGTCTCTCCCAGTCGCTCATACCGCTTGGTCTTGCGATTGCGCTCGCAAGTCCGGCTGCGGCGCAGCCGCCGGCTAAATCGGCGGTGGCGCCTGGGGAGTTGCTCCCGAGTGTGCTGCCGGCCGGCAAGTCAGCTTCGACGCTGGTTCGCGATTCGCTGCACCGCGAAGCAGACGAACATTTTCAGCTCTGGCGGGAAAATTACGAGCAACGCACCAACCTGGACGACGTCCCCGCGTACCAACAACGGCTGCGTGAAGAATTCATCCAAAGGATTGGCGGACTCCCCGGTCCAGCGCCACTGCGTGCCCAGATCACCGGCACCGTGCAGCGCGAAGGCTACAACGTCGAAAAAGTGTTGCTGGAAAGCGAACCCCAGTTTTATGTGACGGCGGGATTATTCCTGCCCGACCCTGCCAAGTTTCCACCGCCCTGGCCTGCGGTGATCGTCGTCTGTGGACATTCGGCCGAAGGGAAACAACAAGATGGCTATCAGCGTGGCACGGCGCTGGCCGCGTTGCACGGCCTGGCTGCGATGATCGTCGACCCGATCGGCCAAGGCGAGCGGATGCAGGTGCTTAAAGAAGACGGATCGCCCGCGATTTCGGGGTCGACCACCGAGCATACTCTGCTCGGCACCGGAGCGATGCTCGTCGGTTGGAACACCGCCCGTTGGATGATTCACGATGCGATGGCGGCGATTGATTACCTGCAGTCGCGCGACGACATCCGCGCCGACCGAATCGGCTGCATGGGAAACAGCGGCGGTGGCACGCAAACCAGCTACCTGATGGCGTTGGACCAGCGGATCACGGCAGCAGCACCGGCTTGCTACATCACGAGCTTCAAACGTTTGCTCGACACGATCGGCCCTCAGGACGCCGAACAAAACATTTACGGCCAAATCGCACTGGGAATGGATCACGCCGACTACATCATGATGCGAGCTCCGAAGCCGACGTTGATCGCTGCCGCAACGAAAGACTTCTTCGATATCAGCGGCACCTGGGGAGCCTATCGCGATGCGACCCGGTTGTTTCATCGCTATGGCGCGGGACGCAACATCGAGCTTGTTGAAGTGGACGCCACTCACGGCTGGCATCCATTGCTGCGCAAAGCGAGCGTCGAGTTCATGGTCCAGCACCTCGACGGGCGCCTCGTCGACGCGACCGAGCCAGAGATTCGAACGCTCACCGCGGCGGAAATGAATGTGACACCCGAAGGCCAAGTGTTGCAACTGCCTGGCGCGGTATCGGCATTCGATCAAGTACGAGCCGAAAGCGAGCGTCTGGCTCAGCAACGCGCGACAAACCCACTTGATAAGGAGACGCTCCGCCAGGCCGTTCGTTCCGCTGCGGGAATCGCCCGATTGAGCGATCTGCCGGAACCGTCCGTTCAGCAGCTCTCCGATATCAAGATTGGCAATCTCAACTACCAGGCCTATGTGATCCAGGTTGAACAGGATCTGTGGTTGCCGGCGTTGCTGGCTCGGCCGCAAAACGCGGCGCAAAAGTCGCAGCCTAAGCAGGTTACCTGTCTGGCACTCGAAGAAGGCAAAGCGGCCGCAATCGCTGCCGGCGGTGAAGTCGAAAAACGGGTGGCACAAGGCGAGATTGTGCTGGCGGTCGATCTTCGAGGCTTGGGCGAAACGTCGCCGGAAGGCCAACGCTGGTACAACCAACGGTTTGGCAAAAACGGCGGCAACGCGATCCTCGCCTACCTACTCGGCAAGTCGCTCGTCGGCGATCGCGCGGAAGATTACCTCAAGGTCGCGCGCTGGCTGACTCAACTCGAAGGCGTCCCGCAAATCCATTTGGTAGCCAGCGGCGAAGCCACCATTCCCGCGCTGCACGCCGCGGCGCTCGAGGACCAGTTGTTCGCCGGGGTTGAACTTCGCCGGGGCCTTCAGTCATGGGCGGAAGTTGCCGATACGCCGCACAGTGAAAACCAAGTTCCAGGGATCGTACACGCCGCGTTGCGGTCTTACGACCTGCCGGAATTGGCGGCACTGCTGGGCGATCGATTGTCGATTCAGCAGCCACACGACGCGACCGATAAACCGCTGCAGCCGTAGTCATTTCGCGACCCGGCAGTGGCGCCAAACGTCTCCGTCAGCCAGCGAGTCCTGTCCTTTGACAATCTCCAATTGTCGCCCGCTGGCCGGTGACTGCAGTTCCCATCTCATCCCTGAGATTGCTTTCTAGCCAGGCCAGAGAGCCAGCTCACTCGTTGTGAGCTGGCTGCTCCTCGCACGCTGTTGCCAGACAACTTTGCATTAGGGCTGGAACAGGTCGTGTTGCGGCCAGTCCTTCACCGCGTCAATCGCTCGATGCACGCGGCCCATCGCATCATTGATCAAACTCGACGACTGGGCACTGACGCGGGTGTTCAGTAATAGCGCGATATTGACGCCATCAAAACGTTTGGCGAGTTCGGTATTGGTTCCTGGCAGCGACCCGCCGTGCCAGATTGTCCGCGAGCCATCGCTATGTTCGCGGATCTGCCAGCCCAGCCCATAAAACACCGGCTTCGGTTCGCCGTTGGCATCGTACCCGGCAAGCCCCGGAGGCCGCTGGTGAATCAGCTCCAGCGATTCCGCGGTCAGAATGAGCGATTTCGGCTGTTTGTCGAGCGCAGTGGCAAACTTCACCAAATCTTCGGCCGAAGCAATCCAGCCGCCGTGGGAATCCATCGCTTCGAGATACCAGGCACCATACGGCGATGGGATCGGTTGCCCCAAATCCTCAGCAAAAACAGAACGCGCCTCCCCCGGATGATAGTACCGCACTTCTTGCGAGTGCCGTTGGTCCAGCCGAGTACCGCCGATGCCCATCGCGGTGATCCCGGCCGGCGCTAGCACATGCTCTTTAACAAATTCCTCGTAAGTCTGCCCGCTTAATTTCTCGATCACCCGTCCGAGCAAGCAGTAACCATAGTTGGAATACGCATAACGTTCGCCGGGATCAAAATCCAGCGGCACCGTCAGCATCGCGCGAATCACATCGTCTGCTTTGGCCGGCGGATCAACGCCAAGGGAGTGCGCAAACCGGACAGATTGAAACATCGCATCAAAGGACTGGTCGCGGTCCCAGCCACCGCGGTGCTGGAGCAAATGAAGGATCGTGATCGAGCGTTGCCGCTCATCAAACTTCTCTGCAGCGCCCTCCTCCGGTTGCAGTTCTAACACCTCTAACACCGAATCCTCGAGTGAAAGTTTGCCTTGCTCGACAAGCTGTAAGATCGCAACCGCCGTGATCGGTTTCGAAATGCTCGCGATTCGAAAGAGGTGATAAGGTTCAACTCGCTGATAGGTCGCAACATCGGCGTAGCCATAACCTCGGCTATGCACGAGTCTCCCTTGATAGGTGATCGCCAGCGACAGTCCGGGCACTCGGTGCTCTCGGATGAATGCCTTCATCGCCGCATCGATCGCCTGCAATGCCGGGTCAGACCGACCGGTCATCACATGCTGAGCGGCTTCACGGTTCACGTAACCGGGACCGCGCAGCACCCGTCCCGGAAGTTTGCCGGTGAACTTGCCTTCATCCAACACGATCTTGCCGTTTACAACGACAAACTGCATTCCTTCGGCAAGTTCATGGGGCGATGAAAAGTTTGCCTTATCAACAAACTGGTTCTCAGCAAATACGATCAAATCGGCCGCTTGACCAATGGCGATGCGACCGCGGTCATACGCCAGCAAGTCATTGGCGGCAACGCTACTCGCTTGTGAGACCGCTTGTTCCAGCGAGATCACACCGAGTTCGCGCACGTACCGCGAGAATACGCGTGGCAATGCCCCGAACGCGCGGGGATGCGAGGCGATGCCGCTACCGCTGGATGGCCCCACATCGGTGCAGAACGACACAAACGGTTGCTGGAGCGCTTTAATGACGTTCGCTTCTGACATGCTTTGCGGCAACACGAACGCCCCGCTGCGCAGCAACCCAAAGAACGTGTCCCAGGGTTGTTCGTCACAGGCCTGAGCGATCTGAGCAATCGTCTGGCCTGCGTGCTCCGAGTACCGCCGGTCGCTCGCCTGGCCGACGACGATCTTGTCCCAGTCCTGGCCAACGTGATGGTACCAATTTTCCCAGCCACGCAGCGTCTCCATCTCCTGACGAATCTCCGCTCGTTTGGCATCATCGAGCTGCTTGAAAAACGCCTCCCGCCCATCAGCGAAATGCCGCGGATGCACCAAGGCGGTGATGCTCAGTCCATTGTTGATATAGGGATAAACATCCGCAGTGACGGCGTGCCCCTCAGCGCGAGCCGCTTGGATGCGGGCAAGCGCCAGATCCATTTTTCCCCAGTTCTCGCGCCCCGCAGCTTTGAGATGAAAAATGTGGACCGGGGTAGACGCGGATTTACCGATCTCAATTGCCTCGTCGATCGCCTCCAGCAGGGCGTCGCCCTCGTTCCGCATATGCGTGTAGTAGCGCCCGCCAAACTCGCCCGCGACCTTGGCGAGCGCTGCGATCTCTTGGGTTTGCGCGTAGATCGCCGGCGGATAAATCAGCGCCGTCGAAACGCCGATCGCCCCGGCCCGCATCGCTTCACGCACATGATCTTGCATCGCGCGAAGCTCCTCATCCGAGGGCCGACGATCCTCGTCCCCCATCACCAGGCGGCGGATCTGCGTATGTCCCACGCTTTGAGCGACATTGACCGGCAAACCTTTGAGATCGAGTAACTGAAAGTACTCGGCCATCGTCGACCAACCGGCCCGAGTCGCCTCTTCACCACCCAAAGGCGCTGCCGAACTTCCTTCGCCCGCATTGATCGTGGTAATCCCTTGCATCAGCAAGTTCATCGCAGCTCGCGGATCGTCGAGCAGCGCCGTAGCACTCTGCCCCATCATATCGACGAACCCCGGAGCAACGATCAGACCGTCGGCATCGATCACACGCTGCGCGAGCTTGGGATCAAGACGGCCGATTGCCGCGATCCGCTCACCCTTGATACCGATATCCGCGACGTACCAGGGGGCGCCGGTGCCATCGACGACGCGGCCGTTGCGAATCAGCAAATCGAATTCGGGAGCCGGTTCCTCGGCGTAGCTAGGCTGTGTGATCCCTAGAAACACCAGCGGAAGCCAACTCCAACCGGCAAAGAAACGTCTCAGAACGCGGGATGGGCTGCGCATCGGGAACCGCTCGTAGGTAAGTAGGAGACGGATAGGCGAGTGGCACTAGCGCTGGACCGGGTGCGAACAGCCGCGGAGGCGGCGGCCCCATTCAGCAGTACCGCGACCAGTATAGACCGATGCCATGCCTCCCGGGGGGCAGGTTCCGGGGATAAATCGAGTGGGGAGTGCCACAAACCAGACGGCGTTTGCCGTGACTCCTGCAGTGGCCCTCCGGGCGCGAGAAGCCCGATTCAGAGTTGGCTACCGACAGCCAATGTCGGCGGGCGAGGTTTCGGTCCGATGTCCTGCGGGCGGTGATTCCGCAGGGCGGCTGAGCATGTGGGAGACAGACATGCATCAGCGGGATGACCGGGGACCGAAACCTCGCCTCCGCCAGCGCGATCCAAGGCAAACGTGTCGCGGGAGGGGGAACGACACGCTGGCGCGCTACCGACAGGACGAAACGGCCCGAGCATGGGTGCAGGAGACTCGGGGGGATTTCCGTTTCGACCACAAGGAGCGAGTTCTGCAAACGCGGGACGCGACGGCTTCGCCCCAACGGGATGAACTCGCAGATAAGGGTTGATTAGCTGGCCGCTCGCGACGAGTTCGAGGCTGCGGTTGTGCGACTGCGGCTGCGTTTTTTGGGCTTCGCTTGGCCCCATTCCTTCGTCAGCATTTCGAACACTTCGCCCGTTTCGTAGCGGACGACGTTCTTCCCTTCCGGCATGGGGCCGACCAAGCCGCGGAACACCGGCATGCCGCGCAGCGCCAGATCGGTGCTGCAATCATCGACGCCGATCTGGTGATAGGCCTGCGTCAGCGGCTCGAGGCTCGGGTAGTCGCGGATCAGCAGCGATCCGTCTGCGGCTCGGGCAACAATTCGAAAAGTGTCTTTCTTGGACATGTTCTTTTAACGCAGTGCTCGACGGTTGAATCAGGGAGGCTGCCACGGTTCATTCAGCAGTCACTGCGGCTGGTCGCTCTTGTCCGCTGCGGACCAGGGCGACTAGCGGCCGTGAGGGCTGTCATCCTCGGGGCATGGTGGTGTTTTCGACACGCCGAGCCGGCTGGGCGACAAAACAATTTGCCGCCGCTGCGATACGCACAGCCGGTGTGTCGCGACCAGTCGGACCAGCAGGGACACGCGGCATGCTGGGAATGGCAGGCGCTTCCGCTACGGCAGGCGTACCGCGATCACCCGCTACGTCCTTTTCCGCCGCCCGCCCGCGCAGAACAATCGTTTCCCTTTCGCTAAACTACCCACGGCCTCCCTTCGCGATTCCACTCAACGGATTGATCCTTCCGCATGACGACCGAAATCACAGTCAAAGGCGCTCGCGAACACAATCTACGGGATGTCAATCTATCGCTGCCGCGGGGGCAGTTGATCTGTTTCAGCGGGGTCTCGGGGAGTGGTAAGAGTTCGCTCGCCTTTGACACCCTGTATGCCGAAGGTCAGCGGCGGTATGTCGAAAGCCTGAGCAACTATGCCCGGCAATTCATGGGGCAGATGCCCAAACCGGATGTCGATCTCGTCGCCGGTCTGAGCCCCTCGATCTCAATCAGCCAGAAATCGACGGGCACTAACCCACGCAGCACCGTCGGCACGATCACCGAGATCTACGATTTCCTGCGTGTGCTGTTTGCTCGCGTCGGTACGGGATACTGCCCTGCTTGCGATGTGCCGATTACAGCGCAGACGATTGATTCGATTCTCGCCCGAGTCGTCAATCTCGATCGCGAGGACACATTGTGGGTGTTGGCCCCATTGGCGCGAAACCAAAAAGGCGAGTTCCGTGATCTGTTCGAGGATCTGCGGCGGCAAGGTTTTGCTCGCGCTCGGGTCGATGACCAGACCATCGACTTGGCTGCCCCACCACAGCTCGACCGGCAGCACCGCCACAACATCGAAGTTGTGATCGATCGAATCGAACCAGATGACCGCGACCGAGGACGAGTCCGTGAAGCGATCGAACTGGCGCTCCAGCTTGGCGAGGGGACGCTGATCGTCTCGACCACACCGCCGACCGCGAACGCAGCCGCTTCGGTCAAGCACGACCTACTCTACTCCTCGCGGTATTCCTGCGGTTCTTGCGGTCAAAGCTTTCAGCCGCCCTCGCCGCAGCTGTTCAGCTTCAACAGTCCCCAAGGGATGTGCAGTGGCTGTGATGGCCTGGGACATCTTTACACATTCGTCCCGGAACTGCTGATCCCGGACGAATCGTTGTCGTTCAAGAAAGGGGCGGTTTCGCTGCTGGGACGCTGGGCCGACCTCGGGCGGTACCGTAAGCACATCTATCAAAACGTCGCCAAAGGCATCGAAGCCGAGTACGAGTGGCCCAGCGGGACGATGCTCGACACGCCCTGGAAGGATCTCCCAGAAGCGGCCAAGAAAATCTGGTTGTGGGGCACCGATCAAACGCTGCAATTCACCTGGCGCGGCGGCAAGAATGCCAAGCAATACATCGGTGAGTTCAACGGCGTGATTCCAGAACTCGTGGAACAGTACCGCACCACCAAGAACAAACTGCAATTGCGGCAGTTCGAAAAGCAGATGCAGACGCTTCCGTGCGTCGACTGCCAAGGTCAGCGGCTCAATCCCCAAGCCCGCTCGGTTCGTTTGACCAGTGGCTCGGCTGCCTTTGCCGATGCCCCCGAGCAATCGCTGCCAGCACTATGCGAGTTGTCGATTCAGCGATTGCAGGAGTTCTTCACCGACATCCGTCTCGGGCAGACGCAGCAGCGCATCGCTGCCGAAGCGCTCAAAGAGATCCGCGCTCGACTCGGCTTCCTGCAAGGTGTGGGCCTGCAATATCTCACGCTCGCGCGCACGGCGCCGACGCTTTCCGGTGGCGAGTCGCAACGGATTCGCTTGGCTGGCCAGATCGGCAGCGGCTTGGTCGGGGTGCTTTACATCCTCGATGAACCGTCAATCGGTTTGCATCCCCACGACAACGATCGACTCATCCACACGCTGCTCAAGCTTCGCGACGCCGGTAACACGCTGATCGTCGTGGAGCACGATGAAGACACGATGCGGGCGTCGGACCTGATCGTCGATTTTGGTCCCGGTCCAGGCGTGAAAGGCGGACGCGTGGTCGCCGCCGGCGACATTCAGGCGATCGCCGCCAACAGCAAGAGTGTTACCGGTGCATTCCTTTCCGGGGCCCGCAGTATTCCGGTGCCCGACCAGCCGCGTACGGCCAGCGAAAACCGCTGGCTGACGATCCGCGGCGCCTCGCACAACAACCTGAAGAATATCGACGTTTCGATCCCGCTCGGGACGCTGACCTGCGTGACCGGCATGTCCGGCAGCGGCAAGAGCTCGCTGGTAGGAGACATTCTTGAACCGCTGCTCCGCAATCGGCTCAACGGCGCAGACGTCGAAGTCGGCGCGCATGCCGGTGTCGAAGGGCTAGAGCATTTGGACAAGACGATCGCGATCGATCAGTCGCCGATCGGTCGCACGCCGCGCAGCAACCCAGCCACGTATGTCAAAGTGTTTGACGACATTCGCGAGTTGTTTGCGCAGATGCCGGAAGCGAAGACTCGCGGCTATACCGCCAGTCGCTTTAGTTTCAACGTCGATGGCGGTCGCTGTTCAGCCTGTGATGGCAATGGTGCCAACAAGCTGGAAATGGATTTCTTAGCCGACATCTGGGTCACCTGCGCCGTCTGTGGCGGCAAACGCTACAACCGTGAAACGCTGGCCGTCCAATTCAAGGGACACTCCATTGCTGACGTGCTCGATCTCGATATTTCGCAAGCCCTGAAGCTGTTCCAGAACATTCCCAAAATTGCCGACACGTTGCAGACACTGGTCGATGTCGGACTGGAATACCTCAAACTCGGCCAACCTTCGCCAACCCTCTCCGGCGGCGAAGCCCAGCGGATTAAGCTGTCTCGCGAGCTAAGCAAGAAGGCGACAGGCCGGACACTCTACATTCTCGACGAACCGACGACGGGGCTGCATTTTGCCGACATCGAAATGCTGCTCAAGGTGCTGCACGGATTAGCCGACCGCGGCAATACGTTGGTGGTGGTCGAGCACAATCTCGACGTGATCAAGACGGCCGATTGGGTCATCGACCTCGGACCCGACGGCGGTGAACACGGGGGTGAGATCGTTGCTGAGGGGACACCCAGGAACATCGCACGAGTCAAGCAGAGTTACACCGGCGCAGCGCTCAGCAAATTGTTTGCGGAACAGACTACGCCCACGCGTGTGGTCCCTACTGCGAAAACGAAGCCTGCTGACCCTGCGCCGGCTCCCACGAGCCGCACGCATCTGACGATCGAAGGCGCTACGCAGCACAACCTCAAACATGTCGATTTGACGTTGCCGCGTGATGCAATGACCGTTTTTTGCGGCCCCAGCGGCAGCGGCAAGTCCTCGCTCGCGATGCATACGATCTATGCCGAAGGTCAGCGCCGATACGTCGAATCGCTCTCCTCCTACGCTCGCCAGTTCATCGGTCAGGTGCAAAAGCCCAAGGTTGAGCGGATCGAAGGCCTGTCGCCAGCGATTGCACTGGAGCAGAAAAATATTGGGCATTCGCCCCGCAGCACCGTCGGCACGGTAACGGAGATCTACGATTACCTCCGCATTCTGATGGCCAGGCTCGGTGTGCTGCATTGTCCTCAGTGTCGCGTTCCGGTCGGCACACAAACGCCCGATCAAATCATCGACAAAGTGATGGCGATGCCGGAAGGTTCGCGCATCCTGCTGCTGGCGCCGATTGAAGTCGATCCCGGAGAAGCCACGACGGATGCGTGGCGTCATCTGCGCGCGGGCGGTTATCAGCGGATTCGCATTGACGGCAAAACCTACTCACTCGATCAAGCA